>JADZDL010000220.1 GCA_020851075.1 Planctomycetota bacterium
CCGGGTTCGACGTGCCGCTGGCCTGGCCTACGAACGTCCACGGCGCGGGAGTCAGCGCCGAGCCGACGTAGCTGCCGGTCATCACGTACCAATCGACCGTGAAGGGCGTGCTCAGGTTCGTCGACACCGAGTCGAACGAGCTGATGAGGGCACCCTCCGGGTTCAGCACGTTGAGGTCGTAGTAGAGGGTCGCCGGCGTACCGACGCTGTTGTTGGCGACGAGCACGGTCGTGAGCTGCTGGGCGGCTACGACCGTCTTCGTGATCACCGAAGGCGCCGAGCAGAGGCGCGTGACCGTCAACGTCACGTTCACGGGCGACGTGTTCGCATAGGCCCAAGCCGGGTTCTGCGCCGTGCTATCGATGAGGTTGTCCCCGTCGAGGTCCCACGCCCAGCTCGTCGCCGGCACGTTGGACGTGTCGGTGAACTGCACCGCGAGCGGGCCAATCACCTGGTAGGTGAAGTTGCCCGTGATGCCGTCGGTCGTGATGTAGGCCGTCTTCGTGTGCGTGTTCGGCGCGTGCGTGCCGTCGGTCACCGTCAACGAGACGTTGTAGGTGCCGCAGTTCGCGTAGACGAACGTCGGGTTCTGCAGGTTGCTGTCGATGACGCTGTCGCCATCGAAGTCCCAGGCCCAGCTCGTGATGCCGTTGGGGTCACTCGAGAAGGTGGTGTCCGTGAAGTTGACGACGAGCGGCGAAACGCCACTCGTGACGTCCGCCCTGAACCCCGCGTAGAGGCCCGCGGCTGGCACGTACGTGAACTCGCAGATCAGCGCATGTTCCTGCGTGATCGTACCCGTCGTCGCCGTGAGCGCCGTGGCGGCGGTGGAGTTGTAGATGCGGCAGCCCAGCGCGTTCGCGGCAGCTCCCGAAACGACGTCCGCACCGCGACTCGTGCCGGACCAACCCGTGCCGTCCAGGTAGACATCAAACACGAGGTCGTTGCCGGAAGTCGGGTCGTAGACAAACGGCGTCGTAAACGGCACGTCGACGTAGGTTGGCACGACCACACCTGTGCCAAGCGTCGAACCAGCCGTGACCGTCACGGGCCCGTTCACGACGGTCGCGAGGTCGCCGCCGAGGTTGTTCGCAAACGTGGTGCTCACGCCCGTGTAGTCGACGGGGCAGCTCGCCATGTCGATGCGGATGTTTGGCCACGTGCCGCCCGTCCAGGAAGTCACCGCACCCGAGTAGGGACGGAAACGCATGCCTTGGAGGATCACCGGGTAGGTGACACCCTGCAGCGTGAAGTGCGAGGTGTCGTAGACCTGCTGGATGCGCATGTTCGCAGCCAGGCGACCCCACGGGAACGTGTTGTTGCTATTGCCAATGGTGCTGGCATAGCCGTTCGGAACGGTGACGGTCTGCGCCATAGCGACGGCAGAGAGGCCGGCGACCAAGAAGACGAGAAGTGGTTTTTGCATGGAAAGAGGGCCGTGACAACACGGCAGAAACACGAGAAACGACGAGACGCACCATGGTAACCAAGGGCGGCTGGTCGGTGGCAACCCAGCGGCGCGACGACGGAAAAATTCTGAGAACCAGACGACGCCAATTCGCTGCTGGGCAAAGGGTACGAAGCAGGCGCCAGAGGCAGGGACAACCCTGCCACGCGTCGCCCCGTCCACCAACCGCACTCTCTCTCGCAGCTTCCCACGACCTCCCTATCGCATTCTGCGCCCCTTCGGCGCATCCTGTCCGGACATGGCGAAACTCGACTACAAGCAGGCTGGCGTCGACTACGACAAGATCGACCCGCTGAAGATCCTCGCCCAGCAGGCCGCCGCCGCTACGGCCGGCAACCTGCAGCGGCACGGCCTGCACGAAGTCCCCGCCTCCCGCGGCGAAAGCGCCTACGTGGTCGATTGCGGCGACTTCTACCTCGCCTCGATCACCGAGTGCCTTGGCACCAAAGCGCTCGTCGCCGATGCCACGCGCGCCATCACGGGCCGCACCTACTACGACCAGATCGCGCAGGACACGATCGCCATGGCGATCAACGACCTCATCACGGTCGGGGCCACGCCGATCTCGGTGCACGCCTACTGGGCAGCCGGTGGCAGCGAGTGGTTTGCCGACACAGAGCGCGCCAGAGACCTCGTCGCCGGCTGGAAGGCCGCCTGCGACGCCTGTTCGGTGTCCTGGGGTGGCGGTGAGACCCCAGCGCTCGCCGGCGTGGTCGTCAACGACCGCATCGACCTCGCCGCCTCCTGCACAGGCCTCGTTCGCCCGAAGTCGCGCCTGACACTCGGCGACCAACTCCAGGCCGGCGACCAGATCGTGCTGCTCGCGTCGAGCGGCATCCACGCCAACGGCGTCTCCCTCGCGCGCAAACTCGCCGAGCGCCTGCCCGCTGGCTACGGCACCCGGCTGCCGAGCGGTGCCCTGTTCGGCGAAGCCCTGCTCGCGCCGACGACCCTGTATTCGCCCGTGACCGAAGCACTCGCCGCGGCCGGCATCGTGCCGCACTACTGTGCGAACGTGACGGGCCACGGCTGGCGCAAGCTCATGCGGCACCCGGCAACGCTCACGTATCGTTTCCACACGTTGCCCGACGTTCCCGAGGTGCTGCAGTTCCTGCAGCAACAGACCGGCAGCGACGCGCGCGAAGCCTATGGCAACCTCAACATGGGTGCGGGTTTTGCCCTCTATGTCGCCGCGGCCGATGCACAGCGCACGGTGGAGATCGCGGCCAAGGCCGGAGTGCGCGCCTGGATTGCGGGCGTCGTCGAAGCCGGCAACAAGCAGGTCGTGATCGAACCACTCGGCCTCACGTTCGGCGGCGGCGATCTGCACGTTCGCGCGTGACGGAGAACGCCCCGATGCAGCCCGTGCACCTCGTGCTGTTGCCCGGCATGGACGGCACTGAGGTGCTGCTTCTGCCGTTGCTGCGCAATCTGCCGGACTGGCTACGGCCAACCGTCGTCACCTATGCGATCGAAGGGCGAAACGGCTACGACGACCTGCTACCGAAGGTCCTGCTGGCCATCGATGCCCTGCCCGAATGTGTCGTGCTCGGCTGGTCCTTTTCGGGGCCCCTGGCCCTGCGCGCGGCCAACCAACGCAGAGACCGCGTGCGGGCCGTGATCCTATGCGCAACCTTCGCGCGCGCGCCGCAGGCCTGGATGCGTCCATGGCGCGCACTGCTGCAGACCCCCATCGTCGGCACGATGCGCTTCCTGCGGCGGTTGCCGCTGTGGCTCGGGCGTCCACCGGACGACCCACTGCGCCGCGACAAAGCGATCCTCTGGCGACGTGTTCCGGCGCGCACCTTGGCCGCGCGCGCGCGGGCCATCGCCGCGGTCGATGCTCGCGAGGACCTTCGCCGCTGCGTGCAGCCAATCCTGTATCTCGCGGCGAGTGACGATGCAGTGGTGCCACCCGCGAATCTGGACGAAGTGCGGCGCGAACAGCCCACGGTGCAGGTGGCAACGATCGTGGGCAACCACTTCGCGCTGTACGCAAATCCTGAGGCGGCGACACAGGCCATCGTGACGTTCGTGCGGGACAACAACGCGCCGCCGCCGAACGACCACTGAACACAGTTCAGCGCGCAACCACCATGCCGCCACTGTCGACCGCCAGTTGGCGCAGCAGGTCGCTCTGCGGTCCAAATGCAACTGAGTGGATCACGGCGCGGTGCAGCCGATTCCAACGTTGCACCTCCGCCGCCAGCAGCGTGGAGTCGACGATCTCGCCCGTCGTCGGCGGCCCCGCCGTGAGCAGGTAGATCGTATCGATCTCAGGATCCCGGAGGGCGGTGCGCATACCGGCGTGCACGTTGCACGCTCCCGCAGCCTGCAGCTTCTGCACAAACTCCGCTGCCGACTGACGCGATTCGGGCGTCAGCGCCTGACGGGCCCAACGCTTCGTTTCCTCACCGGTAGCGACGATCTCGATGGAGACTTCGGGACCGAGCTTTTCGACCACCTGCAGCAACTGTTGCTGCACCACTTCGAGCCGGGTACGGCGCCCACCGCCAATCGTCTCCGACATGCGGCTGCTCACGTCGACGACCAGACAGATGCGCTCACTGACGATGGGCAGCGAATGGTAGGTCACCGCAGCATCACTCTTCGGAAGGTCCTGCGATGAAGGTGCCGCGCTGGCCAGGGCACTCTCGGGCAGCGCGAAGGACGCGCCCGCCTTGGCCCACCATTGTCGCCAGGACTCAGGTCCTTCGTAGGAACGCCCCGAGAACCGCCGCAACAAGGTCGAGACGTCCGCGGCGAGTCGGCCACGTTCGACCGCGAGCCGATCGATGAGCAGCGGCACCGAACTCGCGTCGGGCATCGCACCACAGAACCGGTAGGCCGCGGCACGCAGACGCCAGTCCTCGGCAGCAAAACACGCCTGCACCTGGGCCAAGGCCTCCCGGCAACGTTGTTCTTGCAGCAGGTCGATCGCCACGAGCCGCAGCCCCTGGCGAGGCCCTTGCAGCAGGCCGCGCAGTTGCGCCATCCACTTCGCTTCGCCCTTGCGCAGCGTGTGCAGGGCCAGCAGTGCTACGGCACCGATCGATTCGTCTTCGTTTGCGAGCAAGGCGGTGCAGCGGGCGGGCAGGTCCTGGATCGTGTGCGCACGGGGCAACGCCAGGTGTACGCCGAGCTGCACGATGCCCGCGTCGCGATCGACCAAGGCTGCCATCGCGGCATCGGCAACCTGCCGTTCGGTGCCAACGGTCTCGATCCACCACAACGCCGTGCGCCGTCGAACGGCAACCGCCTCCTTCTGCATCGCCTCGAGCATGCGCAGGCCGAGGGCGAAACGACGGTCCGCGGGCAGGCGCTGCAGTTCGTAACCCAGCCACGAACGCGGCTCCTTGCCAAGATCCAGCAACAACGGCGTGTCATTGGGCTGCAGGCTTGCGAGCAGCGCAAAGACGAGGTTGGCCCGCAGCTCTTCCTGCGCGTAGAAGGCCTTGTCCGCGGCGAAGCGCAGCACCTGCGGGCGCATCGCGGCGGGCTCCTGCACGGCGAGCTGGCGCAGGCTCTCACTCACCACACGCGGATCGGCGTCGGCGAGCAAGCTGCGCAGCCCCTTCACCATGGCCGGCTCCTTGCTGTGACCGCGCAACGCCACCAGCACCGCCAGCCGCTCCTCCCCCACGGACTCGGCGAGGCGCGCGAAGAGCACTTTCCTGGCTTCGCCCGAGGTTGTCGCGCGAGCAAGACCGTGGCGCGCGAGCGCCCGCTGGTCGGCATCCTCCATCGCGAACGCCTTCAGCAACACGCGAACCCCAGCGGGTGATTGCGCAAGCCCAGCCGCGGCAAGCTGCCGGTTCGCCGTGGACTGCTTCGCGTCGTCGAGCAGCTGACTCTGCATTGGAATGAGACGCGGGTCACTGCGAGCCACGAGCAACGGCAACAAGACCTCGCGCACCGCCGCGTCGCGCTCCGTCGTCCAGAGTTCCAGCAGCAGCGACACGGCGCGTTCTTCGGGTCGCACGCCGAGCGCGCGCAGCGCCGGCAGGCGTTGGGAAGTCGGCAGCGAGGCTTCGGCGGCGATGCGTCGACGCAGCACGTTCCACTCGAGTCCGGAGAGGTCGTCCTGCGCGATCAGGGGCGAACAGCTGACCATGGACACGCCGACCAAGGACAACAGGAGAGCGGCAGGAACAACGTCGATCACCCGGTGCCACCTGGAGGCCACCCTGCGAGGAAGTTGCCGTGCCGCCGTCATTCGGACCGCCCGCTCTTCATGCCGGCATCGTCGCCCGGCACCACGACCGCGACAAGGCCTACCGATTCCGAAGGTGCTCTGGCAGGTCGACACCGGAATCGAACGCTTCGCGCTGGCCCAGATCCTGCCCGGCGCGGATCGCACGGCCTTCCTCGGCACCAAACCGCGGCGGCCGGACAAGGTGCCGCAGCCGCTGCTGGTCCTCGTCGACCACACGTCGGGGCGCTTGGTCACCCACTCGCTGTGGCGTTGAGCGGGTTGCCGGCGGCCTAGGCTAGCCGTCGGGAAGTCGGCAGAGCGCACGAGTCTTCGGTGCGACCGCAGCCAGGAGAATCGCCCGTGGCCGGTTCCAGACGCCACGACGGCAAGTTTCCCGCTACTGTGTGCCACCTTGCCGCGCCCCCAGTCTGGGGCACGCACCACTCTTCGCTATGAAACGAGTTCTGCTGCTATCGCTCGGCCTTTCGGTCGCCAGCGCTCTCTCCGCTCAATCCAACACGGTGCCCGGCCTCGATGGCCGGCTCGAGATCCTCGACAACATCACCTATTGGGGACGCCGCGGCGGCGCCTTTCCCGGTGGTGAAGTTGGCCTGTCGATGCGCAACACGATGTGCAATCCGGGCCTCGTCAGCATTCCGTGGTTTGCGCAGATGCAGGAGAACCACCCGAAGTTCGGCTTCATGATCACGCGGTTGTCGAACGGTCGCATGGAGCAGATCAGCGATCGTTCGTACTGCAAGCACGCGTTCGTGTCGGCGAGCACGAGCGGCGCCTGCGGCCCGTGCAACGGCATCGGCGGCAACATGATGGGGGTCACCTGCTCGGACACCTACAGCGCCGGCAACAACGCGAGCCGCGGCAACCTCGGCCCGGCCGATGAGATCGATCCGTGGCTTGGCACCTGGAACCACACGGGCTCCTACTTCGACCAGGGCGATCCCAATGTCGGTTTCCCCGGCAACGTCGATGGCCAGCAGAGCAACATCAACGTCGGCAACGACGACGTCAAGAATCGCGTGACGGTGAAGGAATCGGACCTGCAGATCGCGGGTGCGAGCTACTACTACGGCATCCACTTGATCCACGAAGGCGAAGCGGTCGCCAACCGCTGGGACAACCTGAAGTCGCGCGGCATGACGGCCTCGTGGACCGGCGGCAGCTGGAACGTCAGCAACAGCGGCGTTGGCGAAGTGTTCGGTTCGATCCTGCAGCACTGGACCGGCGCCACCGTCAACAACGCCGGTAACGGCAACGACGATGGCCGCTTCTTCGTCGCCAGCAAGGTGACGCCACTCGGCGGTGGCATGTACCACTACGAGTACGCGATCCACAACGCGGACAACAGCCGCGGCGGTGCGTCGTTCCGCGTGCCGTTGGCGCCGGGCGCCGTCGTCGCCAACGCCGGCTTCCGCGACATCGACCAGAATCCGCTGAACGACTGGGCGTTCACGCAGACGAGCAGCGAGATCACCTTCGCCGCCGTTGGCACCAATGCGCTGAACTGGAACTCGATCTACAACTGCTGGTTCGATTGTTCGATCGCGCCCGGCGCGGGCTCGATGACGATCGACGAAGCCCGCACGGGTCCCGGCGCGCTCAGCGTCGTCATCCCGAGCGAAGTGCCAAGCGGCCTCTCGTTTGCGGCCAAGTCCTCGGTCGGCACGTCGTGCGGCACCTGCACGGGCACCGTCTACGAGCGCTTCGCGACCACCAACACGTTCGACCTTGCCGGTCGTTCGATGACGATGAGCCTCAACCAGGGCGCCTACGACGTCGTTGGCAACAACGTCGCGTTCGTGTCTGCTGCCGGCACCAACCTCGGCCTCTTGCTCAACTCGCAGAGCACGGTCACGCTGCCGTTCACCCTGCCCTACCCGGGCGGCTCGACCACGCAGCTGAGAATTGCGTCCAGCGGGTATGCCTACGCCGGCCCGCTCTTTCCTGTGCAGCTGGCCGCCAACCAGAGCCTGTTCCTGAACGGTTCGCCGCGTTGGGCACCCTGCTGGACCCTGCTGTCCCCGGTCGCCGGTGCCAACAACGTCTTCTACGACGCCACGCCGGCGCGCGTGATCATCACCTGGAGCGGCATTCCGATGATCGGCGCCAGCGTGCCGAGCACGTTCCAGATGCAAGCCTTCCCGGACGGCACCGTGAACTACGTCTGGCAGACGATTGCGCCGTCGAGCTTCGCGGCCCTCGTCGGCTGGTCCAGTGGTGGCGGCTACTCCGACCCGGGTTCGAGCAACCTGTCCAGCTCGCTGTCGTCCACGCAGTCGCTCTGCAGCGCGCCGTTTGATGGCATCTCCCTCGACACCGACGCGATGCCCGTGCTCGGCACGACCGTGCAGTGGCAGATTGCGGGCTTCCCCGCCGCGACGTCGTGGGGCGCCATGATGCGCTCGGTGCACCGCGCTTCGCCGGCAATCGACCTCACGGCGCTCGGCATGCCGGGTTGCTTTGCGCACCTCACCGATCCGGTGACGACGCTCGTCGTCTCGCCCGGCACGACGGCGCAGGTGCCCGAAGTGCTGCCGAACAACACCGCGCTGCTCGGAGTGACGGTCGTTGGTCAGGCCGCGAGCTATAACCCGAGCCTGTCGCCGCTCGGCCTCGTGCTCAGCAACGCGACCGTGCTCGAACTCGGCTTCTGAGCCGGCTCACCCGGAGCTAGCGCGGCAGCGGTTGCAGCGCGCGCGCCATGCGCATCCCGAGATAGAACACCCGCGTCGTCTCGGGGTAGCGCATGCGCAGCGCCGATCGCGCCAAGGACGCCCCCAGGCTGATCCCGCCGCCGCGCGTCACCCGATCCGTGGCGCTGCCATTGCCGACCCGTTCGCCATGTTGCGCTTCGGTTGGCACGTCGTAGTACTCGTAGCGATCGAGACACCACTCCCACACGTTGCCGTGCATCTCGTGCATGCCAAACGCATTGGCCCGCAACGTTCCGACCGGGCAGTGGATCACGAAGTGGTCATCAAACGCCTCCGGCGCGCCCCACGTCGGCGCCACCCGCGCAGCAGACTGGTCGAGCACGTTGCCAACGCCCACCAGGGACGCCGCGTCCTCACCACACCACCACGGCGTGCTGGTGCCCGCGCGGCATGCATACGCCCACTGCGCTTCGGTCGGCAGCCGCAAGCCGTACGACGACGCCAGTGCGCACGCCATGCCGTAGTCGACCTGTTCGACCGGGTGGTTCAGGGTCACCAACCCACCCTTGTGGTTGGTGAGCCCGGCCTTGTGCTGGCTTGGCTGGGCCAGGTCCGGCCTTCCTTGCCACAAACGTAACCACTGGCCCTGCGTCAGTTCGTGGCGCGCGAGCAGGAATGGCCGCAACCCGACCCGATGGGGCGTCTCGCTGCTCCGCGCACTCGGGTCGAAATTGGGCTGGCTCGACTCCGCCTTCTGGGCGCCCATGAGGAACTCGCCCCCGGGCAACAACACGAAGACGATGCCGGTGTCCGCCGCGACTTCGATGGTGCCATCCGGCCGATGCATCGGGATCACGATCGACGCCGGATCGGCCACTCCGTCCCACGCGCTGCGCAGGTCGTAGAACTCCCACAACTTCGTCACCGGGTTCTCGCCGATCGGCACGAGCCCCATCATGTCCTCGGGCGCCAGGTCCAACGTGAGCCCCTGGTAGTGCGCATTGGCCGCGATCGCTGCGCGCACCGCGGCCCAGCGGTGGCGCGCCCCTGGATGCGCGTCCGCAAACGCCCCGATCGCCACCGCCCAGCGCAGTCGCTGCTCGACGTGCACCTTCTCGGTCGCCGCCAGCGTCGCCAGCTTGCCGAGCAGGTCCTCAAGCGTCTGGCGCAAGAACTGCGCCGATTGCGAAGACTGCACTGCCGTGCCGGGCTCCCGTTCGCGCAACCGCTGCACGGTCTGTTCGAGTCGCGGCCGCATGGCGAGCAGCGGGTTGCAGTCCTCGTCGAGCCAGGCCTGCATCGCCGCACGGCGAACGGGCCACGGTGGACAGAGCGCCCGTTCGCCCTCGACCACACGCTCGTAGAGCACAACCCCAGACAACTGTTCGAACTCATCGACCGTCGCATCGGCCCGCGCTTTCTCGCGCAGGGCTTCCCCTTGGGCCGCCGCCGCCAGAACGGCCCGTTCCTCCGCGCGCAGGTACTGCACGAAGGTCGTCACCGCGCCCACCAACCGCGCCCCCAGCACGACTGCGCCCGCGGTCACCTGCACGCGGTAGCGGCGCACCATCTTGCGCAGCCGGTAACCAGCCGAAGGCGGCCCCGCAAGCACAGGTTCGTGCCGCAGGTAGCGCGTGATATCCGCGGCCAGCTCCGCAACCGACGAGAAACGACGTTCGGGCTCATGCGCCATCGCCTTGAGCACGATCCAATCGAGATCGTGCGCCATGGCCCGCTGCCACGGCGGCACCGTCTGCCCCACCTCGGCCTGCCGCTGGCTCGGACGTGGCGTTTCGCCCTCGAGGATCAACTGCCGCGCATCCCATGGCGTCTTGCCATGCTCACGCAGCACCCGCGGCGCATGCCCGGTGAGCAACTCGTACAGCACGGCACCGAGGCCATACACGTCCGTCCTGGTATCGATGGCCGCGGCGTCCCCCAGCACCTGCTCAGGCGCCATGTACGCGGGCGTGCCGAGCAACATGCCCGTCTGCGTCAACGACGCATCCCAACCATCGCCCAAGAACGCGCGCGCGACGCCAAAGTCGATGAGTTTTGGCTGACTCTGCCCATCGCGCTGCGTGACGAGCACATTGCTGGGCTTCAGGTCGCGGTGCACGACGCCCTTCTGGTGGGCGTGGTGCACGCCGTGACAGACCTTCACGAACAACTCCAAGCGCTCGCGCAACGGCAGTCCCACGGCGTTGCAGTACTGCACGAGCGGTTGCCCTTCGACGAGCTCCATGGCGATGTAGGGACGCCCATCGGCAGTCGTGCCTGCATCGTAGATGCGGGCGACGGCGTCGTGGTTCATGCGCGCGAGGGCTTCCTGCTCGCGATGGAACCGCTCCAGCACCACCTTGCTGTCGAGCCCCGCCTGCAGCACCTTCAAAGCCACCCGGCGATGCAGCGGCACTTCCTGTTCGGCCGCATAGACCTCACCAAATCCACCGCGCCCGAGCAGGGAGATTACCCGGTACGGGCCGATCCAAGCCGGCATGCCCGCTTTGCCGACCGGCGATGCCGAGGACCAGGCCCGCAGGGTCGCCGCGTGTTCGGGGTATTGCTCGATCAGGAGCAGCAGTCGCTGCTCGCGCTGGTCCTGGGCGTCGTTCCAGCACAGGAGTTGTGCCAACTGCTGCCGCAGCTCCGCCGGCATGTCCTTGGCAAACAACGGCAGGGTTGGTTCGGCGTCCATGCGGGGTGCCGATTGAACAAGGTCCTAGCCAATCCGCCAAGGCAGGGACTGATATCCCCCGCTCAGACGTCGCAGATCTTCACGGCTTTGGCCAACGTGCCGATCGGATCGCCCTTCGGGATGTACTCGTGCGCCACAAACCCGTCGTAACCCGTGGCGAGGATCGCGCGGCAGATCGCCGGGTAGAACAGTTCCTGCGACTCATCGATGTCCTGGCGCCCCGGCACACCACCCGTGTGGAAGTGACCGATGTGCTCGATGTGGTCGCGGATCGTGCGGATCACGTCGCCCTCCATGATCTGCGCGTGGTAGATGTCGTAGAGGATCTTCACGCGTTTGCTGCCAACACCGCGGCAGATATCGAGGCCGTACGACATGCGATCGAACGCGTAGTCCTTGTGGTCGACCTTCGAATTGAGGAACTCGAGGCACAACGTGACGCCGTGCTGCTCCGCCAGCGGGGCCAGGCGCTTCAAACCCGCGATGCAGTTCTGCACGCCCGTGGCATCGTCCTGGCCCTTACGATTGCCCGAGAACACGATCATGTTCGGGATGCCGGCTTCGGCGATGCGCGGCAGCAGCTTCTCACAATCGGTCACGAACTCATCGTGATGCTCGAGGCGATTCAGACCGTGGTTGATCTGCATCGTCTTTGGCCCGTAGGCCATCGTGCAGGTGAGCCCGAACTTCTTCGGCACCATCCACTCATTGGCCGTCAACAGGTCGATGCCGGTGATGCCCACCGCGGCGACCTTCTCGCAGAAATCCGCGAGCGGGATATTGCCGTAGATCCACCGGCAGACGGATTGTTTGAGCCTGGCTTTGGGTGCAGCCGCGGGTGCCTGCGGATCCTGGGCGCGAACGCTGGACAGCGGCAGAGCGGCGGCACCGGCGGCGCCGGCGGCGAGAGCGAGCAGATGGCGACGATCGAGCGTGGGTTCTCGGTGCATCGCCACATTCTGGCGCGGCGGCCGCGTCGGCGCGACCCTGCTTCTGCAGAAGGGCTTCTGCAGAGGGCCCGCTCTGGCACAGGCCCACTGCCACCGCCGCTACTTGCCCAGATTGGCAACGATCGGGGCCGAGAGCACATGCCCCCCGAACCGCACGGTGAGCGTGCCGTGGTCGTTGGCCTTCTCGTCGGCTTCGAGCGTGATCTCGAGGTGGTCAGTGACGTCCTTGCCGCCCACGTGCTGCAGCGGCAGTTCGATGCCGCCTTGCAGCTTCTGGCACTCATAGGCGTCGAGGTGCAGCTTCTTCACGGCGGCCGCGTCGTGCAGGGCGAGCAGGAACGACTGCTCGTCGCGCTGCTCGGCCGTCACGTAGTAGTAGCCCGCCGGCACCTTCACGCCCCCGATCACGAGGTCCACCGAGGTGTCGAGACTGGTCCAGAAGTTGGACCCGAGGCGCCACTTCGTGCCGCGCAGTTTGCCAGCAGCAAACGCGGCTTCGTACTTGGCCTGCCAGGGCACCGGCGAGTAGTCGAGTGCCACCTGGCCCGGGCTACCCTTGCCCGAGAACCACGCGATGCGCGTATTGCGGCGCTCGACGGTCTGCACGTAGGCCTGCATGCCCATCGGCGCGTCCTTGGCCATCTTCTGCACGCCGGCGAGGATCTTCTCGAAGCGCGGCTCCTTGCGCAGGAAGTCGAGGTCCGTGTCGGTCTCGAGATACTCGGGCTGGTTGAAGCCGCGCTCGACGGCCTTCTCAAGCCACTGCATGGCGTTCTCCTTGTCCTTCTTCAGGGCAAACACGCACGCCGCGTTGTAGGAGGCCACCGCAGCCACGTCGGGGAACTCACAGGCCTTCTGGTGGATCTTCAGCGCGTCGTCGAGTTTGCCCTCGGCGTGCAGGCAATACCCCAGCATGTGCCAGGAGCGCCCGTCCTTGGGATCGGCTTCGGTGAGCTTCTGGAACGCGGCTACGGCCTTGCCAAACTCGCCGGCCTGCACGGCCGCCTGGGCCGTCTTGCGCAGTTCCTTCTGCTCGGCCGAAGCCTCGACCTTGCCCTGGCAAGGACTCATTGAGCCAAACCCGAGCGCTGCCGTGACCACCCAGGCGAAAATGCGAAAACCAACCCGATTGGAACGGGACCGATCCGAACGTGACTGCTGCATCGAAACCTCCATGCGAAGTGGGGAATGGGCGCGTAGTCGCCGCATTGCCCGCCACCTCTACATCCAAGTGCGGAAAACCCGCGGCGCCGTGGCAGCTAGACTGTCCCGCCATGCTGCTGCGCACCCTCGCCACCTCCGCCCTGTTGGCCACCCCCGTCCTCGCCCAGCTACCACCGATCCAGGTCCCCAGCCAGAACCCGCTGACGCCCGAAAAGGTCGTGCTCGGCAAGATCCTGTTCTGGGACGAGCAGCTCTCGAGCGACGACTCGATGGCCTGCGGCACCTGCCACCTGCCCGAGTTCGGTGGTTCGGACCCGCGGCTCACCACGACGGCCGCGGTGAACCCCGGCCCCGACGGTTTCTACGCCACCGCCGACGACGTCCACGGCTCGCCCGGCCTCGTGCGGCAGGACAGCAACGGCGACTTCACGCCGGTCTTCAACTTCGGGCTCAGAAAGCAGGTCACCGGCCGCCTCGCCAATACGACGCTCGGCGCCGCCTACCACGACAACCTGTTCTGGGACAGCCGCGCGAGCACGGTCTTCACCGACCCCGAGACCAACCAGATCCTCATGCCCTACGGCGGCGCCCTCGAAAGCCAGGCCGTGGGGCCGATCGTGAGCGCCGTCGAAATGGCGAGCGAAGGCCGAACGTGGCAGGACGTGCGCCAGAAGCTGCAGAGCCGAACGCCCCTCGCGCTCGCCAGCAACCTGACACCCGACATCGTGGCCGCGCTGCAACAGAATCCGACCTACCCGCTGCTGTTCACGGCCGCGTTCGGCGACCCGGCGATCACCGCGCAACGCATCGCCTACGCGATCGCGAGCTACGAGCGTACGCAGATTCCGGACGACACACCCTGGGATCGTTTCATGGCCGGCCAGACGGCGGCGATGAGTGCCACCGAACAAGCCGGCTGGGTCCTGTTCCAAGGGCCCGGTCGCTGCATCGCCTGCCACCCCGATCCACTCTTCCAGGACGAGATGTCGCACGTGCTCGGCCTGCGCCCCGCGCGCGAAGACTACGGCCTCGGGGCGATCTCCAACGTGCCGATCGAAGAGGGCGCGTTCAAGACGCCGACGCTGCGCAACGCCGGGCTGCGCCCGCGCCTGTTCCACAACGGCCAGAGTGTGGCGCTCGGCGACCCGAGCCAGGCGAGCGATCCAAACTCCGTCCACAATATCTACCTCAACGGTGGTGGCGTCGACCGCACCAACCTCGACGCGTTCCTGCTCGTGCTGAGCCAGCAAGGGGTCACCTCGCAGGACATGACCACGATGCTCGAATTCGTGCGCACGGGACTCACCGACGCGCGCTGCGCGCAGGCCCTGCCGCCGTTCGACCACCCGCAATTGCGCAGCATGACCACGCCGACCGCGATGGCCTTCGGGCCATCCCTCGCCGGCGCGAGCGAACCGCTGCTGCTCGACACGGTGCCCACCTTCCTCGGCAACGCCGATTGGAAGCTCGGCCTCGCCGCCGGTTCTGGCAATACGATCGCCTACCTCGGCTACGGCCTGCAGGCGATGGGGCCCGGCACTCAATACGCCGGCATCCCGTGGCACGTGAACGTGCTCGACGGCCGCCTGCTGCAACTGCTCGGCACGCCGGGCTCGCCGGGGCTGGCGACATGGCGCCTCGCGATTCCCAACGACAACAACCTCGTGAATCTCGACCTCTACTTCCAGCTCTGGGCGTTCGACGCCTTGGCGCCCAACGGGGTCGCGACGAGTCAGGGCGAACGCTTCACGATCCGCTGAGGCGCCGCCATCACTTCACCGCGTCGAGCACCTTGATCTGCATGCCGCGGAACGCGACGGGATCCTGGTGCCCGCAGAAGCCGAAGTGGCCTTCGGTGCGGTCCTTGCCTTGGTGGCCCTTGAGGTGCGACTCGAGCCCCTTGGTGTCCGCATCGACGATCGGCGTGCCGTTCAGCATGACGAGGAAGTGCGAACCGCGCACGGTGACTTCCTCGAAGTTCCACTCGCCCACCGGCCGCTGGTAGCCGCGGTGGCTCGCCACGAGCCCGTAGACCGAACCGTGGTACTGGTACTCCTTCAGCGTCTTGTACTGCGGCGCGCTGTCATCGAGCACCTGCAGTTCGAAGCTCGCATAAGCAGGATCACCTTCGCCCGGATAGCGGATCGCGAGGCCGTTGTTGCCACCCGGCGGCAGTTTGAACTGCAGGCGCACCGAGAAGTCGCGGTAGGTCTTCTCGGTGAAGACATTGCCACCCTTGCCGGCTTTGCACTGCACGGCACCGTCCTTCACTTCGTAGCTGTCGGTATCGCCGAGCCAGCCGGCAAACGACTTGCCATCAAACACGGATTCAAAGCCCTTGGCGGCGTGCGCTGCGAGCAGCTGGTTGGCTTCTTCGCCGCCGATCTCGCGCACCATGAGGTTGCGGAAGCGGATCTCGCCGCCGTGCGTCTGCAGTTGCAGAGGGCCCGTGCGCGGCAGCGGCAACTTGCGATTCCAGTAGTTCTCCATGACGACGCCATCGACGGCGACCTGGCCGTTGAGCTTGACCCAGGTCAGCGAACCGATCTGACGGATCTCGAGGTGGTTCCACTCACCAAACGCCTTGTCGGCGAGTTTCGGCGGGAAGCGTTCGTGCTTCTCGTTGTTCCAGAGGCCACCACTGCCCTTGTCGGCGCCAAGGTTCCACTTGCCGCCGGCTTCCGTGGTATCCCAGATCTGCACCTGCGGGCTGCCGCGCAGGTAGATGCCCGAATCGGCAAGCGCCACGGTCTTGTAGTCGAGCGAGTACTCGGCGTCGCCGTAGTCCTTGTCCGTCGTCAGGTAGGCGCCCTGCCCGTCGTTGACGAGCTCGCCGTTCTGCACACTCCAGTGCTGGGCGACCGTCGCGTCATCCTCGGCGCGCAGCTTGCTGCGTTCTTCGGGCGACATCGCGGCGAGCTTGTAGGGATCAAAATGGCGCTGGCCGTGCCAACCGGCGAGGTCCACGCCGTTCCACAAGGGTTGGAACGAAGATGGCGCCGAGGTCCCTTGTTGGGCGACCAGCATGGCACAGGGGAGCAACAACGCGGTCAGATGGCGCATGGCCGAAGGGTAGCCAATCGGCACGGCGAGAACGAGATGCCGTGCGGTTTCGGGGGCGCGGTTTGCCGGGGCCCAACCCGTTCCCGGCAACCCGCCCGACTACCCGCCTCGTCACCCGCCTCGTCACCGTCGAATCACCGAGCGGTGACGAGGTAACCATCCGACACGCGCACGCCGCCCCCTGGCTGCAGGATCAGGAGCTGCGAATAGAGCGTGATCGGCCGCACGAACGCCGGAATCGGCAGGTACAGCGTGCCGGTCCGCAGTACCGTAGCGGGCGACGGCACCAGCAGGCACGGCAAGGACGTCAACGTCAACGACTGCGGCAGCAGGGTCGGCTGGGCCCCAAGGCCCAACACATGCCATTCGCTGCGGCTGCTGCGCATTTCGACGTCGGCGAACGTCGTGTCAAAGAATGGTTGCACCGTGTAGGTGGTAAGACCATTGCTGCAGTTGGCGGCAATCGGCGTGACCACCACACCGTTGTCCGGCACGACCCGTAGGTCGAGCCGCAGGATCTGCGCGCCCGGTTGGGTGCGTGGTTCGCCGAACAGCACCCGCAGCTGCAGCGGCTGGGACGTCAGGTCGGCGACCGAGCCCGCGAAGACGCCACCGCCCATCGTCCAATCGACCGTTCCGTCGTTGTCGCGATCGACCCGGACCCAGGGCGAGCTCCCCCCGCCGCTCAACACGGAGAACTGCGCTACGTAGCGGACCGGGAACACCGTCGGGCTATTGCCGGCAAACG
>JADZDL010000221.1 GCA_020851075.1 Planctomycetota bacterium
CCAGTCAAACCGTCGCGGGGCAGCGCACGGTGTTGCTGGACGGCAACTTCGCCACCCCGGCCCGGCGAGCCCAGCTGGCGCAACAAGCGGCGGCGAAGGGCTGCGCCGTCGTGTTCGTGCACCTCGCGGTGGATGCAGCCACTGCCGAGGTGCGCGCGGGCCGACGGCGCGCAGAGGGGAATAGCACGAGTGATGCCGGGCCAGCGGAAGCCGCGGTGCTGCACCGCGACTTCCAGCCTCCTACGAAGGACGAGAAGCTCGCGCTCGTGCACCTCGATGGCGCGCAAGACACCTCATCACTCATGACCGGCGCGCTGCGCGACCTGTTGTTACTCCGCAACGAGCGCAGCGGCCTCGGTTAGTTGCCGATCAGGACGCGGACCCCGCGCGAGACCAGCAAACCGAGGTTGTTGGCGCCCGGTGCCAGGACCTCATATTGGCCGAAGAGCACCAAACTCGTCAGCGGCACCGCATTGGGAATTGCGAGAGTACTGGTCGCAGCACCCGCTGGGTCCGCAAACAACAGGCTTACCGCTTCCCCACTCGTCAGCAGGGAACAGCCGGGCGCGCCGAGACCTTCGAGGGCAAACGGCAGACTGCCAAACGGCGCTGCGGCGTTGGAGAGGCCCAGACTGAAGAACGCCGCGGTACCCGCCGGAGCACCAGTCAGGTTGAAGTTGACGCTGCCGCCAATCTTGAACTGTCCCGTTGCCGTGAGCGACGGCGCGGAAAGGCCGTTCTGACTGCAGAACACGCGGAATGCTGGCCGCAAGGTCAGCGGCGAACGCGTCCATGCGCCACTCAGGAGAGTGCTGCGCTGGTAGCCGCCGGATGTGGCTCCGCTGGTCAGATTCGACAGGTAGACCTGCTGCTGCCGATGGTCGAGAGAGATCCAGAACGGCCCCGCGGGCACGCTCACCGGGACCGCAAACGTCGCGTGATAGAAGCCTGGCGCGCTCCCAACGTTGACCGCGGCAATGCCTGTGTGCGTCTGCGATATCGCGCCGCCAACCATGGTGTAGATGCCCATGACCACCCCCGCGGGCACGATCGCCTGCGTGTAGACATCGACACCGAGAATCTGCATGGCCGTCGGCGCCACCATGTCGTAGGCAAACTCGCTGGCCTGCAACAGCGGCGCCAACGTGCCACCCTGCTCATTGATGGAGGTACACTCTGGCGCGCAGCCCGCGCCAAAGGTCGTCGCGCTGCCGGTCACCGGAATCGGCGCTTGCTCGCCAAAGGCCCACGCAAAGGGTTGCGTGACCCCGGCGGCAATCGCGGTGCCCTGCACCCGCAGCGTTACCGTGCCCGTCGTGGGCGCCGTGAAGCGCACCATCTCGTAGAGGTTACGCGGCGAAGTCGATTGCCCGATCACCGCGCCAAGGCCATCGAGCACCGCAAGGTCCAGGTCGGACCAGGCGGTCGACATCACGTCCTGTCGAAACCACGCGATCGCCACCTGATAGCCCATCCCGCCAACCACGGGCATCGAGAAGTTCAGCGTCGGCGCGACCGAGGTCAGCGAACCGTTGCCATAAGCTCCACCGAGCACGAGTTCGTGCGCACGATCGTTGCGCAAAAGCCCCATGCCGTAGTCGTTGCGCGAAAGGCCAGGATTCTGCGCCGCCAGGTCATAGGTGGAACCGAGCAGCACGGCCTTCGTCTCCAGAGCCGTGAGTGCGGGAAAGCGGGCCCGCAACTGCGCCCCTGCGCCAGCGACCTGAGGCGATGCCATCGAGGTGCCCGAGGCCGTGTAGCTGGACCCTTCGCTGTCGAAATTGGCCATCACGGTGTTGACGCCGCAAGCGGCGATATCCGGGTAGGTTCGCTGCGGGTCACCGTTCAACGGGCCGCGGGAACTGAAGCCGGCGACCGCGTGCGTATTGGGAGCAACTGCGGCGACGGCCAGCGAATTGGTGGCACCACAACTGCCAGCGGTCGATGGCCCCGAGTTGCCAGCGGCCACGCAGCACAGCACATCGGCATTCAGCGCCGCACTGTCGATCGCCTGCTGCGAGACATCGAGTGGGTCCGAGGTGGCCGAGTACGACATGTTCGCTGTTACAACGTTGTACGTCGCGCGATCGGCAGCCATGCTCTGCCAGCCCAAAGCCTCGGTCGCCAGCGACGAACCACCACTGCTGCTATCAGCAATGGAGTAACCCGTGAGCCACGAACCGGGCGCGTGGCCCGCATCCGCGCCCGCGGCACTCCAACCGGCACCGCCGCAGATGCTCGCGACGCCCGTGCCGTGCCCATGTGTATCGTCCGCAGAGGCGAGTCCGATCTGTCGATTGACGAGCAGACGACTGCCACCAATTCCGCCACCCGAGGTATTCAGTGGATCACCACCGGGGAAATACACGCGATGCGGACGACCGGTCCCGGCCATGTTCTCGTCCTGGCCGGTGTCGATGACACCGATCGTCACGCCAGTGCCAATGTGCCCCTGCGCTTGCAGTTCGTCGGCGCGGTGGTTGTTGGCGTTGGTCGCGGTCGCAATCACCGGCTCACACGCTTCGTCAGGCTGCACCCGCGCGATATTCGGCAACTGCCGCAAGGCCAGGAGCTGCGCTGGGTCGATTTCGACAGCGGCCGCGTTCACGAGCCACCACTGGTGCACCACCGTGCCGCCCAACTTCGTCACCGCGGCGACGAATGGGGCCTGATCGGCAATCACACTCTGCTCCAGGCCGGCGACGATGGCGGCAACTTCGGCGGCCGGACGGCGCGTGTAGATCGCCGTGCGGAACGCCTGCAGATCAAAACTGCGCGTCGCAAACTGCACGATCCACCGTTCGGTGCCCTGCACCTTGCCCGGCAAGCCGTGCTCCGCGCGTCCCGCGAGAATGGGTGCCGGCTGGGTGGCCGAAGAACCCTGCTGGGCCCACAACAGCCCGGAGCAGGAAAACAGAACCGAGCCCAACACGATCGAAATCCGACGCATAGCACGCCTTCTTCGGACAGTGGCTTCGATGCACGAACCCCGTAGGCGAATTGCCTGCGTTGTCGCCGCGCAGACGTTAGCCAACTTTCCCGAAGTCCGCCACCCGGGGGGCGGGATCGAACTCAGCCTGGCAACGAACGCCAGCGCTCGAGCGCGGCGCGCTCCAGCGCTTCGCGATGGTCCGGATGCGCTATGGAAATGAGTGCCTTGGCCCGCTGTCGCAGGTTCTTGCCCCGCAGATCCACGGCCCCAAACTCGGTGACGACCCAGTGCACGTGCGCACGAGTCGTTACTACACCGGCTCCAGGCTTCAAGATTGGCGTGATGCGGGAAATGCCCTTTCCGGTCACCGAAGGCAACGCCAGGATCGGTTTGCCACCCGGGGACAACGAAGCGCCACGGAAGAAGTCCATCTGCCCGCCGACACCTGACCACATCCTGGTGCCGATCGAGTCCGCACACACCTGACCCGTCAGGTCGATTTCGATCGCACTATTGATGGCCGCGACCTTCGGATTGCGGCGGATCACACCGGGGTCGTTTACATAAGCGATATCCAGCATTGCCACCTGCGGATTGTCGTCGAGGAAGTCGTAGACCTTCCGCGAACCCATCACAAATCCGGCGACGACCTTGCCCGGATGGACCTTCTTCATGCGCCCGGTGATTACACCACTCTCAACAAGTTTGAGAACGCCATCCGCAAACATCTCCGTGTGCACGCCGAGGTCCTTGTGCGTGCCAAGGGCCGCCAGAACGGCGTCGGGGATGCTGCCGATGCCCATCTGCAAGGTGGCGCCATCTTCGATGAGCCCCGCACAGTGGCGGCCAATCGCGAGTTCCTGCTCGCCCAGCTCCCCCATCGGGTGCTCCGGCAGCAGCTCGTCGGTAGCCACCGCGGCGGCAAACCGATGGTGATGCACGAGCCCGTCCCCGTGCGAACGCGGCATGCGCGGGTTCACCTGCGCGATCACGATCGCCGCACTGTCGACAGCCGCTCGCGCGATGTCCACCGAGACACCGAGCGAACAGTAGCCGTGGCGATCTGGCGGCGAGACGTGCACGAGCGCGACATCGAGCGGCAGGATGCGTTGCCGAAACAGGCCCGGCATCTCACTGAGGAACGCTGGGATGTAGTCAGCATCCCCTCGCGCAACGGCATCTCGGATATTTGCCCCGAGAAACAGTGCATTGATATGAAAACTCTGCGCCATACCCGGCGCCGCGCAGGGCGCTTCGCCCTCCGTGTGTAGATGCACGAGTTCGACGTCGCGCAACTCTGCAGCGCGATCCGCGAGTGCGCGAAGCAGCGTGATCGGTGTCGCGGCACCACCATGAACGAATACGCGGTGGCCAGATTGAACCAACTGCAGAGCTTGAGCGGCGGGGAGGAATCGCATCGGAAAGTCAGCTGACTACGTAGAGTCGGGAAAGGTCGACCGCGTGCAGGCGGTCACGAAGTTCTTTGCAGCGCGATGCCATGCGCAGGCCTTCGGCATCGTGCGGAAGAGCGAGAAATGCATGCGCACTTGCCACCAGCACCGCCTTGGTGCGGGCGCGCGACAACGCCACATTGAGACGATTC
Source organism: Planctomycetota bacterium (assembly GCA_020851075.1). Taxonomy (GTDB): domain Bacteria; phylum Planctomycetota; class UBA1135; order UBA1135; family UBA2386; genus JADZDL01. The sequence continues at coordinate 4,536 of JADZDL010000221.1, forward strand.
AGAGACAGGTGAAACGCGCCGCGTGCCTTGACCTCGCGGGGGTCACCGGCGGTCAGCGAGATGATGACGACTTCTCGTTCCTGGCCCTGGATGCGTTCGACGGTGTCGACGACCAGGTCCTCGCTGCCGGTCAGTTCTTTATGTTGAATCGCCGTCCGGAGCTGCCGCACCTGGGCACGGAATGGCGCAATCACGGCGATGTCCGCGGGCGCGATGCCATGCTGGCGAACCAGGTCTTCGACGAGGTCCGCGACGGCGTTCGCCTCCTCCGTCGAACGTTGCCCCGGCTGCTGATGGTCGATGCGGGCCCAGACCACCGGATATTCGGGGTCGAGCACGTCGTCGTGCCGACCACCCGGCGCAAAGGGCATCCGACGAACCCCGGTTTCTGGGAACGGATGCAGGCGGCCACCATAGAACGTGTCGCTCACCACCGAACAGACCCCAGCATTCATGCGATAGGTGGTGTCGAGCAGATGCGAGCCGTACCGCGTGTGCAGGTGCTCGAAGATCGACATCGACGCTTCGCGATCCGCCTGCGCCGTCGTCACCACCGGTGGCAATTGGTAGTGATCGCCAAAGAACAACCAGCGCTGCGCCCGCAGCATGCCGGGCAGCGCATGCGGGATCGGCAGCTGGCCAGCTTCGTCGAAGACCGTGTAATGAAATTTGAAGTCCTCGTGCAGCTTCGCGAGTTGGAAGCACGTGCCGGCGACGACCACGTTCTTGTCAGGCATCCGCACGCGGCGCGCATCAACGATCTGCACGTTGGCCTTGCGCAACTCCTCGCGCCCTTCGCCCGACGACGAGCCTAGCTTGATCAACGTCAACTGCGGCGCCAGGCGTCGAATCGCGAGCAGCGCATTGTCCACCGCCCGATGCGTGAACGCACTCACCGCAATCCGACAACCAGCCGAACACAGCATCGCCGTCACCTGCGCGAGCAGACGGGTCTTGCCAGTTCCCGGCGGCCCCTGCACGAGGGCCAGGCTCTCGGTGGCGATCGCCGCCGCGCCGGCCTCCACCTGCGCCGGATTGAGCCCGGCCGCGGCGAGACGCACCAACGCGCGTTCGTAGCGGCCCTCGTCGCGCTTCAACTCGTGCCGGCCCATCAACACATTGGCGATCCACTTCGCCTCAAACGCCGCGCGCACGGCATCGCGCAGCCGGCCCTGCAA
>JADZDL010000222.1 GCA_020851075.1 Planctomycetota bacterium
GCCTTTTCGCATTCGTCGAGCAGCACGACGGAGTAAGGGCGCTGGCGCACGGCTTCGGTCAGCAGGCCACCTTCGCCGTAGCCGACATAACCTGGCGGCGAGCCGACGAGTCGGGAGATGTTGTGCTTCTCCTTGAACTCCGACATGTTGATCGTGGTCATGAACCGCTCGCCGCCAAACAGCAGGTCGGCGATCGCGAGGGCGGTTTCGGTCTTGCCGACGCCGCTGGGGCCCACGAACAAGAACACGCCCATTGGCACTTCGGGCGCCTTGAGGCCGGCTTTGGCGCCGCGAATGCCCTCGGCCACGGTCTTCATGACGTGGTCCTGGCCCTTCACGCGGCGGATCAGCTCTTCTTCCATCTTGAGCAGCGTGGCGGCTTCGTCGCGCACCATGTTGCCGACCGGGATGCCGGTCCAGTCCGCGATGACCTGGCCCACGACGTCGGGCGTCACCTCGACGTGCACGAGCGGTTCCTTGCCCTGTTTGCTGCGCAACTCGTCGAACGCGACCTGCACCTGCTGGACGAGGTCGGCGGTGAGCTTGTCATCCTTGGCGGCGCGCGCTTTGGCGAGTTGCTCGCGCAAGGCGACGACGTGCAGGCCGGCTTTTCGTTCGGCTTCCCAGCGGGTGGCGAGTTCGTCGCGTTCGCTCGTGGTCGCGGCGAGCAACTGGTCGAGTTCGGCGATGCGGCCTTCGAGGCCGGTGACGCCGTTGGCCTGATCGCGCTGTTGTGCCACGCGTTCGCGTTCGGCGGTCTGGATGCGCGCATCGAGGTCCTGCAGCGACGACGGGCGCGCGGCGAGCGAGATCTTCACGCGCGCGGTCGCGGTGTCCATGAGGTCGACACCCTTGTCGGGATGCTGGCGACCGGCGATGTAGCGGCTGCCCATTTCGGCGGCGGCGACGACGGCATCATCGCGCATGACGACGCCGTGGGCCTGTTCGTAGCGCTCGCGCAGGCCGCGCAGCATGCCGATTGCGACTTCGGTGCTCGGCTCGTCGACCTTGACGACCTGGAAGCGGCGGGCCAGTGCGGGGTCCTTCTCGAAGTACTTCTTGTACTCGGACCACGTGGTTGCCGCGACGGTGCGCAGTTCGCCGCGCGCGAGGGCCGGCTTGAGCAGGTTGCTCGCATCGCCAGCGCCTTGGGCACCACCGGCGCCGATCAGCGTGTGCGCTTCGTCGATGAACATCACGATCGGCTTTGGCGAAGCCTTCACCTCGTCGATGACCTGCTTCAGGCGATTCTCGAACTCGCCCTTCACGCTCGCGCCGGCCTGCAAGAGGCCCAGGTCGAGCGTGAGCAGTTCGACACCGCGCAGTTGCTCGGAGACGTCGCCGGCGACGATCTTCAGCGCGAGGCCTTCGGCGAGTGCGGTCTTACCGACGCCAGCGTCGCCGACGATGATCGGGTTGTTCTTCCGGCGCCGCGCGAGGATGTCGACCATCTGGCGGATTTCGCGATCGCGGCCGAAGATCGGGTCGATCTCGTCCTTGCGCGCCCGCTCGGTGAGGTTCGTGCAGAAACGCGCCAGCGCGCTGTCCGCATTGCGGGCGGGAGCCGAGCCCGGCGCACCTGGTGTGGCGGCCGTCGTCGGGACCTCCTGGGAGTCCGACGTCATCTTGTCGAGGGTCTCGGCGAGTTCGCGCTTCGACACCGAGTCGAAGATGTTGGCGTAGTCGCCGCCCGCGAAGCGCATGCCGCTGTCGACCATTGCGTGGATCAAGTGGCCCGAACGCACCTTGCTGTCGCGGTGCGTGAGCGAGCCGAGCATCCAGCCGTCCTTGAACCACTCGATGAGCGTCGGTGAGAACACCGGGCGGCCCTGGTTGCCCGTGCGCAGGCGATCGAGCGTGTTCGTGAGGGCTTTCTGCAGGCGGCCCGGGTCGATGCCGAAGTGGCGCAGGATGCTCTGTACGTCGCTGTACGGGTCTTCGATGAGCGAATAGAGCATGTGCTCGACAGTCACTTCATGGTGCTGCCGGGAAACGCTCATGCCTGCCGAACGCTCGAGGGCGCGCGTGCAGGTCGGGTTCAAGCGGGAGACGATTGCTTTGATCTCGACGTCGACCATCAGGCTACCTTCGAATCTGGGTTGGAACTGTAGAGTTGCTGGGACACCGTGTCGCCAAGTGCGTGCGCACGGTGCGCCGCGTCCTCGCCGAGCCAAGTGGTGGAACCAAGGCCGCCGTGTGGCGAGCCCAGGTGGTACGGTTGTGCTTCCTCCGGCGCGATCGCGATGGCGATCAGGCAATCGAGGTCGTCGCCGACGAGTCGATCGAGGAGCGCGCAGAGGGCCGCTCGCTGGCTGCCGCCGGGCAGGAAATCGAGGTAGGCATCACGCGGCAGCGGCCCGACCGTGACGCCATAGGTCGTCGCCGCCGAACGGATTTCCTGCCCAAGCGCGCAGAGACCGCCGAGCGTGCAATTGCGTTCGCCGAGGCTGCTACGTTGGTGCTGCGGCACGGGGATCCAACGAATGCAGCACGAACGCACCGCGACCGGCACTCCGAGCACCTGGCCAAGCACATCCTCGAGCGATGTCTCGGACATCGGTTGCTGGTGGAGCAGCCCGGCGAACTGCAGCAGCGCCATTGGCTCGCCGGGGCGCTCCAGGTGGCCGAGGATGCGCACGCGCCGTGAGATCGGGTCGTCGCCGCGGCCGTCGTACAACACGGCGTGGCGGTACTTCTCCCACGCGCGGTAGACGAACGAGATCAGGCGGTGGTTGAAGATGTCGAGGAAGTCGCGCAGGCGCCCTTCCGGATCCTCGTAGAGCAGGAGTTCGGTGTAGACGGCGGGCAGCGGCGAGGCCGTGCCGTAGAGGCCGAAGAACCGGCAGGCGAGCTCAAAACGACCGCGCTCGGTGTCGAGCTTGCAGCCATCGATTTCGTTCACACCAAACGAGAAGTCGAGCGGAGGCCGGAAACGCACGCCTTCGCGCGAAGCCGGGCCCTGATGGCCGACGGGCACGGCATCGGCGTGCTGTGGCATCGCCTGCAACGCGCGCACGACCTCGAAGAAGGCGGCCGAGTCGCTGCGTGCGAGCAGGGCGTCGATCACAGGGTGATCTTGCGTCCGATGCGCGCCGGCCATGCAAACTCCTCGTGGTGACCGGTGCAGTGCATGCGCAGCCGGGAGAATGAATTGAGCGAGACGTACTGGGCGAGGAACTCGCTGAGGATCGTGCCGAGCAGGAAGACCTCACCATCGCCGCCCGCCTTCTCCTGGTCGATGCGGATGCGCATTTCGGAACCGTTCACGGGCACGCCCTCGAGCAGTTCTACGGAGCGATGCACCGTCACGGTCTCGATCGCGGCGATGAGGTTGTCGAGGCGGCGCCGTGCCTGCCGATCGACGCGCGCGCGGAAATCGTACAAGGACAGCGCGGCGCACAGCGAATCCCGTTCGCCGAGGCGACGCAGGTTCAGCGTCATGTGCGACAGCAGGCGCCAATAGACCTCATCGCCGAGTGGTGGTGGGATGGGCGGGGTCGGCGTGCCGAGGTTGCGGTAGTTGAAGGCCGCCGAGGTCTCGGGGGCCGGCCGCGCGATATCACCAGGTCCGAGGCGCGTCGGCAGATCGCGGTTTGTGCAGACGAGGTTGAGGGAGATCGTGTCGAGGTCCGACCACTGCGTGGGATCCTCGGCGCCAAGTCGCAGGTATAGCTCCGAGCCGGCACCGCGCAGCGAGTCGCGGCGGCTCATCTGGTAGAAACGGCCCGAGGCGCGGTCTTTGGCGCCAAACGCGAAGAACGGCTGGTACTCCTGCACGTCGCTGGCGCCGCGCACGCGCCCGACCACACTTTCCACCGAGTGCACTTCGAAGTGTGCGGGATCCGCTCCCGAGGGCCGCACGCGATACTCGGTGCGCCCGGATTCGGCGCGAATCGGATCGGCGTCGTGGGCAAACAGGTTCACGACCGGCACGCAGTCGAGGGCGAGGTTGCCAGCCGTGACGGGGGGCATCTGGTCGGGCAGTTCGCGGAACTCGAACGTGAGTTCAAACTCACCGCTGCCCGTCATCGTGTCGTTGAGCCCGCCGAGTTCGACAAACAGGAACCGTTCGGGAAACGCGAAGTACTCCTGCAGGAGCCGGAAACCGCGGAACGCTCCCGTGGGCAAGGTCAGGGCCGCTTCGGCGTCGGCGAGACCGGCGGGGGTCACCGTGACCGGTACTTCGAGCGGTCGCGCATTCTGTTCCACGGGCCTGACCAGCACACGCTTCCGGTAGTGGCCAAGGGCCACGTAGAGGGCGCGCGCCACGGCGGCATCGCCGGCGAGGTGCAGCCGCAGCGGTTGCTGGGCCAACTCGGCGTTGGCGCGGCGTGGGCTCGGGCGCAGGCGCAGTTTGAGCGTGCTCGGGTGACCGACGGCAAAGTCGACACTGAGCAGTTCGACGGGGGCTGGTGTGAGGTCGGCGACCGTGCGGAAACGGCACCGGGTGCCGTCGACGGGCACCGACTCGATCACCGAACCGCGCGGCAGAGTGCTGCCGCTCGATTGCATGTTGGGTTTGGGTCGCACCTGCAGGATCGCCATCGATGGGATCGGGCGCAGGTAGTGCGGGGCCAACATGTCGAGCAGGCCATGCGTGATCTCGGGGAACTCGTCGTCGAGTTTCTGCCGGATGCGCCCGGTCAAGAACGCGAAACCCTCGAGCAGCCGTTCGACGTCGGGGTCCGAACCGACCTCGCCGAGGTAGCGCGCCATCTCGGGCCGCGCCTGGGCGAGTTCGCTGCCCATTTCGCGCAACCACGCCAATTCGTCCTGGTAGTGCTTGGCGAGCATTCTAGGCCTTCACCCGGATGCGTCCGTTGGGCTCGACGGAGGCGTCGAGCGAGATGCGTTCTTGCGGCATTTCGCGCAGCTGCGCGCGCAGCGTGAAGTGGAGGGTGTGGCCGAAATCGACCGTCGCTACCTGCATGACCTTCACATCCGCGAGGCGAGGTTCGAACAGTTCGATGCACTGCTTGAGCTTGCGCCGCATCATCTCGGGGCCGCCCTGCAACGCGTGCAGGACTTCCCCGGGGTCGGGCATGCCATACTCCGGCTGGGCCGGAGCGTGCAGTTCCCGCGAGCTCAGGATGCGCTGCAGATTGTCGGCGATCGAGCTGCGCAGGCGCGGGCGGTCCTGGGACAACGATGGGTCCCTGGCCGCGCGCCCGCGGCGCAACCGCTCGAACAACGTCTCTTCGGCAAGGCTCATGAGCTAGGTTGTGGTCGCGGTGCTCGCGACTACGCCTTCGGGTCGCCGAAGTCGAACGTGGTCTCGATCGCGCCACCCGAGTCCCAGGTCCACGTGATCTTGCGGTAGGCAAACCCGATCTCTTCCATGTGCGGCGGCGAGTTCTCGTCCTTGGACGAGCTCGTCGGCACGTGCGGACGCGCGCTGATCACGCGGCAATCGTGCAGTTCGATGCGGAAGTAGGCTTCCGTCGAGCCCTCACCTGGCTTGTCGCGCTCGAACTCCAGCAGCAGCGAGTCGACCTTCTTCTTCTTCGCCAGCGCCTCGTAGAGCTTCGGCGAGGCCTTGTCGATCTCCTTCAGCACGGTGCAGGCACCGTGTTCGGGCTCGCCGCGACCACGGTTGTCGCGCATGTCGAACGGATACTGCAGGGCGTGGTTGAAACCGCGGACGTCGCTCCAGTCCTTGCGGCCCTTCTCCATCGAAGATCCGGCGATGCCTTCGACCTTCATGAACACTTTCATACTACCCATGATTTGCTCCTAAGGGATTGTTGGGGCTGTTGTTGCCCCGGTTGTGAGAACCGGTCGTGAGAGTCAGTTTCGAGAGTCAGGGAACTACGTGGCAGGCGCACTGCCGTTGCAGAAAGAACGTGATCAGACGCGTCCGCAGGCGACGCGGCGCGGGCCTTACTCCTTGTCGAGCTTGCCCACCATGGACAGCGTGAAGAACGCGCCCATGTACTTGAAGTGCGGGCGCACCTGCATGCGCACGCGGTACCAACCTGGCTCACCATCGACGTCCTCGACGATGATTTGCGCCTCGCGCAGCGGGCGGCGGGCCCGCACGTCCGGCGACGGGTTGTCGTCTTCGACGACATACTGCGAAAGCCAGCTGTTGAGTTCGCGCTCGAGGCCCTTCTTGTCCTTGGCGCTGCCGATCTGCTCGCGCTGCAGCACCTTGATGTAGTGGGCCAGGCGGTTGATCACGAACATGTACGGCAGCTGCGTGCCGAGGCGGTAGTTGAGCTCCGCGTCCTTGCCTTCCTTGCTCGTGCCGAAGGTCTTCGCCTTCTGCGTCGAGTTGGCGGAGAAGAAGCACGCGTTGTCACTGCCCTTGCGCATCGCGAGCGGGATGAAGCCCTGCTCGGCGAGTTCGAACTCGCGACGTTCCGAGATCAGCAACTCGGTCGGCACCTTGGTCTCCTTGGCGCCCATCGCTTCGTAGTGATGCAGCGGCAGGTCTTCGACCGCGCCACCACTCTGCGGGCCGATGATGTTCGGGCACCAGCGGAAGCGCGCAAAGCTCTCGGTGAGCTTGGTCGCAAACGTGAAGGCCGTGTTGCCCCACAGGTACGAGTTGTGGCCATTCTCGACGCTCTCGCGATAGTCGAACGCCTTCACCGGGTTGTCTTCGCCGTACGGCAGGCGCAGCAGGAACCGCGGGCACGTGAGGCCGACGTAGCGCGAGTCTTCCGACTCACGGAACGCCTGCCACTTCGTGTACTGCGGCCCTTCGAAGACCGATTCGAGGTCCTTCAGGTTGGCGAGGCCCTGGAAGTCGCCGTCGAGGCCGAAGAACTTCGGGCCGGCCGCCGCGATGAATGGCGCGTGCGCCATCGAGGCTACGCTCGCGACATTCTGCAGCAGGGCGACATCCTGGGCGCCGGGGCCGAAGTCGTAGTTGGCGATCATCGCCGCGTACGGTTCGCCACCGAACTGGCCGTATTCCGCCGTGTAGGCGAGCTTGTAGAGGCCGCTGCGCACGATTTCGGGGCTGTCCTCGAAGTCCTCGAGCAGTTGCTCCTTCGAGATGTTGAGCAGTTCGATCTTGTTGGCTTCGCGGAAGTCCGTGCGGTTGACGACGAACTTGAGGCCGCGCCAGGCCGATTCGAGCTTCTGCACGTCCTTGTGGTGCAGGATCTCGTCGATCTGCTGGCTCAACTTGCGATCGATCTCGGCGATCATCTGGTCGACGGAGTTCTTGTCGGCCTTCTCGTAGACGGTCTTGGGCTCGAGCAACTCGGCAATGAATGCTTCGACACCGCGGCGCGCCACTGCGTAGCTCTCGTCGCTGGGACTGAGCCGCGTCTGCTGCATGATTTCGTCGAGCAGCGAACCCTCGCTCGCCGCCGCGGTTTGCTGGAGATCTTCTTTGCGTTGTTCGGTCATGGTAGTGGAGTGCGCTATCAGTTACCGGTGGGAGGAGTCGACTCGGGCTTGTCGCCCACACCCAGTTCGCCCAGCAGCTTCGAGCGGCTGGCGTCGTCCTTGAGGATGTCCTGGATCTTCTTGCGGAAGCCCTGCAGGTTGCCGAGCGGACCCTTCAGGGCCACGAGGGCTTCGCGCAGCGAGAGCAGTTGCTTCAGTTCGGGCACCTGTTCGGCGATGGCCTCCGGGCCGAAGTCCTTCAGGCTGTCGAACTTCAGGTTCGCGGTCATCTCCGCGTCCTTCTCCTTGGACAGCGTGTTCTTCACGTTGACGGCGAGCTTGAGGTCCATGCTCTTCATCACGTCGTTGAAGTTGTCCTTGTCGACTGCAACCGGCTTGCGCTCCTCGAGCGGGGTCGAGTCGTTGCGCAGCGTGTAGTCGCCCATCATGAGCAGCTTCAGCGGCAGCTCCTTCTCCTCGGTCGCGTCACCGGTCGCCGCCCGGTACTTGATGTTCACACGCTCGCGAGGTGCTACGGATCCGTCCTTGGCCATGATCATTCTCCTTGGGGACCTGTCGCAGAAACCGCGGCGGCCGGGTCCAAACGGCACAGTCGCGCATAGATGTCCTGGCCGCGTGCGGCCAGAGAAGGGGCGGGTTTGGGGCCCGAACAGCATTGCCACAGCAGTCGCACGACTTCGGCGGCCAGTTCGGGTTCCCATTCCTCGAGCGAGAAGTGGGTGATCTCCTGCTCGAGTTGTACGAGTTGTGGCACCGAGAGGTCGATGCGACCAGCCTCGATGCAGACGCGGGTCATTTCGAGGCGAAGTTCGAAGCGGCCACGTCGGCTGGCCGTCGCGTCGATGCGCGATGTCAACATGCGGATCGCTTCGCCGAGTTTGCCGCGCGCAACGAGCTTGCGGGCTTCGGTGCCAACTTCGCTCGCCGCGTTGGCGCTCGGTCCAGCGGCCGTGGCCAGCACTTCGTTCTGCAGCCAGATGCGCGTGGCGTTGCTCGCGAGCGGTTTGCCGCGTTCGTCCGCAGCTTCGGCAAAGGCGGGCGTGCGCCGCAGCAGGAACGCCAACGCTTCGACGGCAGCGTGGCGAACGCGCGCGTAGCGGCGGCCGAGGCCGTCGACCGCGGAGACCACGACAAGCTGCAGATCCAGCCACAGCGGGTGCTTCTGCAGCAGTTCTTCGGCGCGCTCGAGGGCTTTGCCGAACTCTCCGTCGTCGAGCAGTTTCTGCAACTCGTCCAGCACGGTCTGGTCGCCGATCTTGCTCGTCACGCGCCCGTTTTCGTCGGGGGCCGGCGCTGCGAAGTCGTTCCACAACGATTCGCGCAGCAACAGATAGGCGCGCGGATCGGCGGCATCGGCCTTGCGCAGCACGCTGGCGAACATGCATTGCTTCTCGCGCTGGCTCAGCAAGGCCTTCCCCACGGCTTCCGGATCGACGGGATCCGCGGCAGGTGGTGGCGGTGGTGGCGGCGCCGCGGGTTTGGCGGCTTCGGGGGCGGCGGCGGTGGTTTCGGGTTTGGGCTCGGGTTTCTGCTCGACGGGGCGCGGGATCGTGTCCTGTTTGGCGCGCAGGGCCCGAATCGCGGGCGCGAGGTTGGGACCTTCGCCCTCAAACTGTTTGCCTTCGTCGCTGACGATTGCCTGCAGCGTGGCGATCGCGCCTTCGACACCTTCGCGATCGCGCGTGCCGGCCTCGCCTTTCGTGCCGAGGGTCTTCTCCAGGCGCGACGCGAGCCAATCCAAGGCCGCGATGCGCGCGCGCAGGCGGCGCTTTTCGGGGAACAGGCCTTCCCAGAAGTTCGTGATCAGGTCGCGCAGGACATCGCAGCCAGCATGCAGGCCCGCGTAGCCCTGCTTCTCCAACAGGCCGCACGCGAGGTAACTGCCAACGAGCAGGTCCTTGCCTTTGCCGAGCAGGTTGGTGGCGAGCTGCACGACGCGGCCCCAATCGACGGCCGTCTGCTCGACCGAAGTCAGCTTCTCGATCTCGGCGGACAGGGCCTCGAAGTCCGGGTCGTAGCGAACGGATTCGCCGGCCGGGTTGGCCCCTGGTACGGGAGTGGTGCCCAGGGCACGAATGGCGGTGAAGTCCATCAGCTCCACTCCTCCCGCAGCGCCGCGAGCAGTTCGTGTTGGTTGGTGCGGGCGATCGCCGCACCAAAACGCTGTTGGGCAGCGGCGCGGCCGGCGGCATCGCCGTGGTCGCGGCCAAGGTCGTAGGCGTTCTCGTCGTCCAGATCGGCGAAGAGAAGCCCGGGGAACAGTTTGGGCTCGAGGCGACCGAGGGCGAGTCGAAGGCTGCCGTTGCTGCTGCCTTGGGCCGCGGTCCACACCAATAGGCGCGGCGCCGACACGCGGAGGTTGCCGAGCACGCTGAGCCAGAATCCGACGTCGACGGCGGCGCCGCGTGTGGCCCAACGCAGGCTGTAGGCGGGCGGCGGGCTCTGCGGCGCGAGTTCGGCGAGGTGTTGCAGCAGCAGTTCGGGGTGTTGCGCGGGCCCACTCCACAACGTGTTGGTGGGGGCTTCGTGCAGCGCGGGTGGGGTCTGGTTGGCGGCGAGCTGCAGATCGACGTCGCAGGGCATCGTGCGCACGGCGGCGATGGCACCGGGCACATCGAGACCGGCCCACGAACCTGCATAGCGCTGGTCGGTACTCGCGAAGAAGGGCGCCAAGGCCGCCGGCAGCAGCGGCATTTCGTTTGGTGCCACTTCCGGAACTCGCACGCCGATCACAAACGGATAGCGCCGTCCCGCGGCGTCGCGCGAGGCCCACCAGCTGCCGGCGAGCACGGCTCCCTTGGTCGCTGGCATCCAGAGGAACCTGGCTGGCAGCAGGGCATCGAAACGCGCCTGCCAATCGCCACCTGACAGCGCCTGGCTGCGTTCCATGCCGGCTTCGATCCACGCGTCGAGCGCGGCCATCTCGGGCACCTCGCTCGCTCCGTGCAGGAAGTCGCCGGCGATCGGCAATTTGCCGATGCAGAACGTGCGCAGGTCACTTCGAGGGGGCATGGAAGACCTCCCGCGCGAAGCGATGGGTGAAGAAACCGGGTGCCAGCGGATTGGGGGCGCCTTCGGTGCGCAGCAGCAGCGCGGCTTCGGCCTTGGTGTCGCCAACGGCGAGCAGCTGGCCCGTCTTCGGGTGCTTGAAGCTGTCCCAGCGATAGACCGTGTACTGCTTGCCGCGCACGGTCGCGGTCGAACTCGAAGCCGCGGTGAGCAGCGGCAGCACGCCCCACTTGCCCAGTTGTTCGAGCTTGGCGTCGAGCTTGTCCTGGAAGGCCTGGAACTCGCGAATCTCGATCGCTGCGCCCTGGAACGGCTTCCACTTCAGCGTCGGGTTCTCGGTGCCCTTCGCGAGCACCTTCTGGTCGCCGAGGCTCCACTGCACGGCGGTCATGTTGCCGACCTTCTGCAGCAGGAACTCGATGTCGCAGCCGGCTTCGGTTGGCGACGCTGCGAACAGCGCCTTCTGCAGCAGTTCGAGCCGCTTGCGGTCCTCCTGGAAGTCCGCGGTCACCGTCGTGAAACCGATCTCGGCGACCGTCTCCTCGAGGTAGCGGATCCAGACGAGGTTGGTGTCGAAGTCGCGGCCCTTGCCGAACACCGCGTCGAAGCGGTCGGGTTCGACGACGTCCGTCGCCTGCGGTTGGAAGGGCAGGCGCTGCGAGAAGTCGTTGAGTTCCTTGCCGAGCCCGGCTTGCCAGACCTTGTTGGTTTCCTCTTCGATCTCGCGTGCGAGCGCATACTGCACCGCATCGACGAGGCCGAGCAGCGCGCGCTGCATCGCTTCGCGCATCTGCGGGTCGGCATACTCTTCGGTCTTCTGGCGGATCGTGATGCGCACCTTCTTGAGTGCGAGCCGGATCTCACCGAGCACGCCGGTTTCGCCCTTCTTGGCGGCTGGCACGATGCGATCGAAGTGCCCCCGTGCTTCGTGCAACGGCAGCACGGTGGTCTCGAGGGCATGGATCGCCGCGAGGGTTTCGCGCAGCCAGGCGGTGTCGCCGGCCTTGCACTCGACGCCGAGGGTCTGGAGGCGGCTGCAGACGGTGGTGTAGGCGGTCACGTAGACGCTGTCTTCGCCGGTGAGGGCGGCGACGTCCTTGATCGCATCTTCGATGTTGGATTTGCGCGATGGCCCCATCTTGGCCAGCTCTTCCTTCCAGTCTTCGATCGCCTTCTGCCGCCGGCGCGTCTTCAGGGCTTCGCCACTATTCGAACCGAGCAGTTCGCCCTTCTTGTCGAGCGCATCGTCGAGCGGGGCTTCGTCGACCCAGGCCTGCAGCACGCCGCCGGTCTTGCTGTCGAGCAGCTGTGATTGCGGGTGGGTCTTCAGGATCTCGGCCCACGTGACCTTGTTGGCCTGGCCGTTCTCCTCGATCACCTGCTGCAGTTCGCGCCCGTAGATGTCCTTGCCACGCACGATCGTGTCGATGGCGGGGATCAGCGACTCTTCGGGCAGGAAGTGCCAGTCGCGGAAGGTCGAACTCGCCACACGTTCGAGGAACACCTGGCGGTGGGGGCGGCAGGCTTCGACTTCCTTGCCCGGTCGCCACGTCCACATGCCCTTGCGCTTCAGGAAGTCCTCACCGAGCCATTCGCGGTTGAGCAGCAGTTCGTTGCCGAGCATGCGATAGGCGGTCAGTTCGTCGGCGAGCGCCTGCACTTCGCGGCCCTGCCCCTTGGTCTTCACGGCTTCGGCGAGATCGGCCTGCAGCCGCTGCTGGATCGGCTCGAGGAAGGTCTTGCGCAGCTTGTCGACGTACAGCGGGCGCACACGGCGCTCGTAGATCTCGTTCTTCTGGCCCAGCAGGTAGGTCCAGATCGTGCCGTAGTCGGTGTCGAGGTCGACGAACAGCTGGCGCAGTTCTTCCAGCGGGCGATTGCCCTGCGCGCCGCTGCCCTCTTCGAGCGCGAGATGTTCTTCGCGCGCCGGATCGAAGCCGGCGGCTTCGCGGCAGACCCGTTCGCTGCGGTCGATGAGGCTCGAGTGCCGCGCGAACGCGACAAACAGTACGACCATGAGCACGAACGTCGCCACGCACGAGGCGATCAACGTTGCGCGCTGCAGGAGCTGGCGCCGCTTCTCGGCCTTCGCCGAAGAGCGCGCGAGGTCCTGGTCGGGGAACACGACCTTCGTGAACAGGTCCTCGATGAAGTAGGCCTTCTTCTCGGTCTTCTCCTCGGCAGGTTCTTCCACTTCCGCCTGCAGACCCGCGGCTTCGCGCATGGTCTTCAGGATCTGGTCCATCGGCTTGCCTTCCTGCGTGCCACTCGTGAAGTAGCAACCGCGGATGTCCGAACTCTCGTGGAACGGATTCGGCTGCACGAGCTGCTGCACGAAGTCGATGAGGCGCTCGCGGCCCAGCGCGAACTGCAGCGGGAACGAGAAGACCTTGCGCTTCTTCGCCTGCGACTTGGCGTTGCCGAGGTTGTGCAGGCGTTCGGCGCACAGGCGCGCATGCAGGTCGTCAAACTCGCGCGCGAAACTCTCGCCGAGAGGCTCCGGGTGGCGGTTCAGATAGGGCAAGGTAAAGCCCCACACCTGGCCACGTTCCTTCTTCGAGTACGGCCCGAACATCTCGACGAAACCGTCGAGCAGGTCGCACTTCGTGAACATCAGATAGACCGGGAACACCAGCTGCAGGCGCTCGGTGAGCTCGGCGAGGCGTTCGCGGATCTTGCGCGCGTGGTCGGCGAGTTGTTCTTCGTTCGACTGCAGCAGGTCGGCCATGCTGATCGCGATCAGCGCGCCGTTGATGGGCTTGCGCGAACGCGCGCGCTTCAGCATGTCGAGGAACGCGATCCACTCGTCGCGGTCTTCGACCTGGGTCGTGTAACGGCCGGCGGTGTCGAGCAGGATGCCGGCGTCGGTAAACCACCAGTCGCAATTGCGCGTGCCGCCGATGCCGCGTACGCCGCGACCGTGCGTGAGCTGCGGGAAGCTCAGGCCCGATTCGCGCAGCAACGTCGTCTTGCCCGAACCTGGTGGGCCGATGATGATGTACCAGGGCAGCGCATAGAGCGCGCTCTTGCCCATCTTCGAACTCTTCAGCGCGCCGAGGGCTTCGTTGAGCTGTTTCTCGAGCGCTTCGATGTGCTGACGGCGATCCGGCCTCGCCGCTTCCTTGTGTTCCTTGGCCTGGCCGCGCAACCGGTCTTCGATGAGGCGCGCACGTTTGCCCGACTGGTAACGCCGCCACGCAAAGACCAGCGCGGCGAGCACCCAGACCGCGCCGCAGAGCACGACCAGGGTCGTATCCGAGAGGCCGAGCCACGGGCGGGCCATGCGGCCGCCGAAGTAGACGATCGAGGTGAGGAGAACGAGGCCGACCAGTTGGGGAACGGGGGGCTTCAGCACGCTGCCCAGCAGTTTTTTCAGCATCAGCGGCCTCCGTCCTTGGCAGCGAGGAAGGCACTTGCCTTCGACGCCAGCACTGCATCGAGGATGAACAGGAGCACGAGCAGGAGGCCCGCGCCGCACACCGCGACGACCCAGACCGGGATGCGTTTCACGCGTTGGGGCAGCACGGCTTCGGCCTCGAATGGCGCCGACAGGCTGCGTCCTTCGACGCCGCGCGCGGTGCGGATATCGCGGTTGAGCTGGTCGAGCAGGTCGGCGATCTTCTGCATGCCGGCGAGGTCCGCATACTTGCCGCGGAAGCCGACGGCGAGGCATTGCGCGTAGACCTCGAGCAGGTCGATCTCACGATCGCCCTTGGTGCCGCGCAGGGCATCGAGGCGGCGATAGAACTGTTCGCCAGCCGTGAAGTCCTGGAAGTACGCCATCTGCAGCGGTTGGTTCATCCACTGCGACTTCAGCTCCCACTTCGAACTCAGCACGATCTCGTCGATGAGCGCGCACAGCACGTAGCGCGCCTGGTCGAGATGCGCGGAGTCGATATTCGCTTCGCGCGCGCGCTGGCTCAGGCGATCGAAGAGTTGTGCGACGCTGCGGCGCAGCGAGTCGGCATCGCCGGGGTCCTTGGCGCTGCGCAGGCTCAACGCAAAGGCAAAGACCTCCGCACAGAGATCGGGAAGCGGGCGCGCGGCGCGGGCTACAGCGGGAGACGGCTTCATTCCTTCACTGCCAACAGTTCGAGGCCGACCTGGCTGAGGCCAGGCGAGACGTGGATCGCAAGGGTCAGCGATGCGGCGATCGCGTCCCAATGTTCACTGCCGGGTTCGAGCGCGAAGTAGCTGCGCCCGGCTTGCACGGGGATCGAAGGCGGCGGCTGCGGCACGACGCGCACCGGCAGGCCGGCGACGGCGCGCATCAGCAGTTCCTGGATGCGGTCCTTCGACGAGATCTTCGCGAGCGAGGGGAAACGCGTCTGCACCTCGTCCTCGGGAGCATCGGCCTTCACGGCCAGATACAGGCGTCCCCCGGTGAGCAGGCTTGGCGACGGAATGCGCGCCGTCCACATCCAATCGCCCTGCCGTTCCATGGGCAGTTCGCTGCAGCGACTCGGGGCGGCTTCGCCGAGCAGTTCCTGCAGCATCTTCGCGAGCTGCTGGAAGCAGACGCCTGGGGTGCGGTGCGTGTAGGTCGGCACCTCGTTGGCGGTCAACCGACCGTGGAAGGTGCAGAGCTGCGCCGTCAACCGGGCGAGTTGCAGGTAGGCGAACTCGGGATGCACGTGACTGTGTTCGAGGCAGTGGCGCAGCACGGGCAGGCTGTCACCGACGGTGTGCAGCAGCAGGATGCCGGCGGCTTCCGCCATGCCGCCACCGCCGCGCCGCTTGCCGGCGAGTTCGCTCCACTTCTGCGTGAGCATGCCGGTGACCTGGCGCAGGATCGACGTCGCCAGCGGGGCTGCGGCGAGCGTGAGCGCCGGTGGCATGAAGTCTTCGGCAAGGGCAAAACCGCTGCCCGAACGCACCAGCCGCGCGATCGGCAGGGTCGTGAAACCATCCAGCGATTCGCCTTCGAAGCGCAGGCTGAAGTTGAGCCGCGCCGTCGCGATCTCCCGTTCGGTCTCCGGGCGGCTGTCGTCGGTCGTGCGGATGCGACGCACGAGGTAGGGCACCCCTTCGGCGCGTTCGCTGTAGAGCGCGGCGCCGGCGGCAGGCACCGGCAACGCGAGGTAGACCGTGACACTCTGCTGCTGCGCGCCGAGGTGCTCGCCGATCAGGCGGGGGGCGGGCAGCGGGTCGCGATCGGGGCAGCCAAAGGACGTTCCGTCGCTCAGCAGTCCCGCGCAGTGTTGCACGGCGAGCTGGCCACCTTCGAGGGCCCGGCGATCCAGTTCGCAGGCGGTAAAGCCCCACGCAAACGGCGAACTCGCCTGTGATCGGTCGCGCAGCTCGGCGCCGATCCAGCGTTGCCACTGTTGGAAATGCTGGGGCACGAGCATCATGCCCTCGTTCCAGACGACGCGGTCGGCGCTGGCCATGACTACTTCGAGTCTCCGGTGCCGCGCTCGGTGAGCGTGATCTGGAAGCCGTCGAGCACGAGCTTCTTGCCGGCGAGTTCGTCGACGCCGATGACCGCCCGCGGTGTGCCCGAATCGTCGTTGAACAGGCCGTAGATGCCGAAGAAGCGCACTTCAGGCTTCACTTCGACTTCGATCCAGTTCTTCTGGCCGACGTAGACGATCGTGTCCTTGTGCGGCGGCACCCAGGTGCCGGCGGCGAGGTTGGGCGGGTCGCTGCGCAGGTCGGCCAGCGTGGCGTTGTCGAACGCTTCTTTGTCCTTCAGCGGCAGGATCCGGATATTCACCGCGCTCGGCTTGTCGTCGAAGGTGGGGTTGAGCTTGGGGCCGCCTTCGGCGAGCAGCTCGGCGGCGTACGGGCCGCTGGCGCAGGCGGTGGCGATCCAGCAGGCGAAGGTGATGCCGAGTCCGGTGCGGAGGGTGGGGCGGGGCGTGTGGGAGCCGGTGGGCGCCATGGCGAGGTTTCTGGTCATGCCTTGTCCTGATCGCGCGGCGAAGGGCTGTCCCCGGGGTGTTCCGCGCGTTGGTGTTGTTGCAGGTATCCCTGCTGGATCCCTGGAGAAATCACGTCGTTGAAGAGTTTGCCGCGCTCTTCGAAGAGCTCGGCGTACATGCGCTCGTAGGTCTCCCAGGCGCGCGCCGAACGCGAGGCCAGCGACCAGCCGCGTTCGTCCTTGGCCATCGCCATGACGCGCGCGGGCGAGACCTTGGCGACGACGTTTTCGACGGCTTCCCGCACGCCGGCGAGCAGGCCGAGCTGGTGTTCGGCGAGGTCCTGCATGACGCCTTCGAGGTAGTGCTGGCGCAGTTCCGCCGACGCCGCCTGGTGCCAATCGAGCAGGTACTTGCCGACGGCCTCGGGCGGCATGCCCTTCAGCGGGTTCTCGGTGCGCTGGAACATCGCCGTCACCTCGGCGCCAAACTCCTGCGCGAACGCGCTGCGCGATTGCAGATTGCGCGCGAGCCAGCCAACCGCGGTCTCGGCGACCTGACGCAGCAGGGCCGCAAACAGCTTGACGTCGGCGGCGGTGCGCAGGCTGGCGTCGGGCACGAACTTCGCGGCGAGGCCGCGCAGTGCCTCGAAGCTCACGGCGCCGAGATCCGCCGCGGCTTCTTCGGCCTGGCCGGCCGCCGCGGTCTTCTTGTCCTCGGCGTTGGCGAAGCGCCGTTCGAGGTTGCGGAGCACGGTGGTGGCCTGCGGCGGCGCCAGGTCGGCCACGGCGCGGCGGGTCTCGTTCTGCAGGGCTTCAAAACGTTTTGCGCGATCGTGGTGCAATTCGGCGGCGTAGAGCGCTTCGAGCCGTCGGGCGGCCACCTCGCCGCGCGCCGCCGGATCAAACAAGCTCATCGTCGCGTCGAGTTCGTTGGGCTCGCCATCCAGGCTGGCAGCCGCACTCTCCTTGCTCACGAAGATCTGCAGCTCGAAGTCGCAGACGCGCAGGATGTCGCCATCGCTGAGTTGGGCGCCAGCTTTGGAGTCGATCGCGACACCCTGATAATAGGTGTGGTTCAGGCTGCCACCGTCCACTGCATAAAGGCCGCCGTCCGGGCGCAGCTCCAGCCTGCCGTGCTTGCTGGAAACCCTTTTGTCTGGGTCGGTTATGGCGATATCGTTGTCGCCGCTGCGGCCGAAGGTGAGGGCGCCACCAGACTGCAGAACAAAGTTCTGCTGCCGCAGGGGCTCCTTGGCCCCCGTGCTCCGGAGAATGACGCGAATGTTCACCATGTGGACTCCGCTACTTGGCGCGATCGGGTGGGGCTTATGGCCACCTGGTCTGCCAGCTTCGTGGACCGGGTGCGCCCACGAAGCGAGAAATCTGCCAGCCGAGGGCTCACGGCGACACTGATTTTCTGGAAGTCCGCGGTCCCATCGGCAGATTCCTGACCTCTTGCGCAGCCCTTGTTGGGACTGCTGGCGAGGATCAGGCGCTAGCGGTTCGGTTCCGCCCTTGACCCGGCGGGGTCGGGTCCGCACAATCCTCGCCCCCTATTCCCTCCCGAGCCTCCCTTCCGTTCATGTCGCGACCCCTGGCCGTGATCTGCCTGGCTGCCGGCCTTGGCAAGCGCACCAAGGTCAGTGTGCCCAAGGTGTTGCTGCCACTCTGTGGCCGCACGCTCGCTGCTTCGGCGCTCGCCGCCGCCGCGGCGCTGGAGCCCGTGCGTACGGTCGTCGTGTTGCACCATCAGCTCGAGAAGGTGCAGAAGTCGCTGCAGGAAGCGTGTGGCAGCATGTTTGCGAGCCTGCAGTTTGTCGACCAGGGCGCGCCGAAGGGCACCGGGCACGCGGTGCAGGTGGCGATGCAGGCGCTCGCCGATTTCGAGGGTGACGTGCTCGTCATCTACGGCGATTGCCCACTGATCACGACGGCGACGTTGCGCGAGCTGCGGGAGTTGCGCGGCAATGCCGCGTGCAGCGTGTTGACGGCATTCCCGGACAGTCCGGCCGGCCTCGGGCGCATCCTGCGCGACGCGAAGGGGCGCTTCGTCGGCATTCGCGAGGACAAGGATTGTTCGGCGCAGGAGCGCGCGATCGAAGAGATCAACGCCGGCTTCTACTGTTTTGACAGCAAGGCGCTGCGGCCCGCCCTCGGCAATCTCGCGCCCAACAACGCGCAGGGCGAGTACTACCTGACCGACGCCGTGGCCGCATTTGCGCAGGCTGGCACGGACGTGCCGACCCACGTCATCGACTCTGCGCGCGAGATCCAGGGTGTCAAGTCGCTCGCCGATCTGGCCCAGGCGCGCGAAATCATGCAGGAGCGCATCCTGCTCGAGCACCTCGGCAATGGGGTGATCATCACGGATCCGGCCAGCACGTGGATCGACCACGGGGTGACGATCGGCGCCGATACGAAGATCCTGCCGTGCGTCGTGATCGGCAGCGGTTGCACGATCGGCAGCCATTGCGAAGTTGGCCCGTTTGCGCAGTTGCGCGCCGGCACCGTGCTCGAAGACGGGGCCGAGATCGGCAACTTCGTCGAAGCCAAGAAGACGCGCATGGGCAAGGGCGCCAAAGCCAAGCACCTCACCTACCTCGGCGACGCCGTGGTGGGAGCGAAGGCCAACATCGGCGCCGGCACGATCACGGCCAACTACGACGGGGTCCACAAGTCCGAGACGCGCATCGGCGAACGGTGTTTCGTCGGCAGCGGCACGGTGATCGTGGCGCCCAGCGAACTCGGCGATCGTTCGATGACCGGCGCCGGCGCGATCGTGAAGCGCGGCAGCAAGGTTGGCGCCGACGAAGTCTGGGTGGGGCTGCCGGCGAAGTTCCTGAAGCGGCGTGAGCTGCCCCCCGAGAAGTCTGCACCGGGGAAACCTGCACCGGGGAAACCTGCCAAGGAGAGCAATTGAGCATGCGCGGCGAACGACTACGAGTGTTCACGGGAACGGCCCATCCTCGCCTCGCGCAGGACATCTGCTCCCACATGGGCGTGCCGCTCGGCGCCGCGTCCTTGGCGCGGTTCCCCGATGGTGAGCTCAACCTGAAGGTCGACTGCGACGTGCGTGGCGCCGACGTGTTCGTCGTGCAGCCCACGTGCCCGAACGTGCACGAGAACCTGTTCGAGCTGCTGTCGTTCGCGGACTGCCTGCGCCGCGCAAGTGCCGACCGCATCACCGCGGTGATCCCGTACTTCGGCTACGCGCGCAAGGACCGCAAGGATGAAGGGCGCGTGCCGATCAACGCCAAGCTGGTCGCCAACCTGCTGGTGACCTCGGGCTACAACCGCGTCGTCGCGATCGACCTGCACGCCGCCCAGATTCAGGGTTTCTTCGATATCCCGGTCGACCACCTCTCTGGCCGTCCGGTGATGATCGATCGCGTTCGCCAGCTCGACACCAAGGATGTCATGATCGTGTCGCCCGACATCGGCGGCACGAAGCTCGCGCGCGCTTATGCCAAGGAACTCGGCTGTGACCTCGCGATCATCGACAAGCGCCGCATCAGCGGTGAGCAGACGGTGATCGAACACATCATCGGCGACGTCAAGAATCGTGATGTCGTGCTCGTCGATGACATGGTCAGCACCGGCGGCTCGATCGTCGATGCGGCCCGCATCGTGAAGGAGAAGGGCGCGCGCAAGGTGTTCATCGTCGCCACCCACGCGGTGTTGTGCGGCAACGCCGTGCAGCGCCTCAACAGCGCCGACGTCGAGAAGATCCTGTTCGCCGACACCGTGCCTCTGCACGACAAGAAGATCGACCGGCTCGAAGTCGTCTCGGTGGCGCAGCTGCTGGCGCGCGCGATCGATCGCATCCATCGCAGTGAGAGCGTCAGCAAGTTGTTCGAGAGCGAGCGTTGAGTTCGCGCCGCCAGCATTCCAGCCAATTCCGCATTCCAGTACGTCCCGCATTCACCGAAAGAGGTAGTCCATGAAAGTCGTCCCGATGAAAGCTGAGCGCCGCACCGCGCTCGGTCGCAACCAGGTTGCCCAGCTGCGTTCCCAAGGCTGGATGCCCGCCGTCGTCTACGGCGATGGCAAGGAATCCACGTCGATCGCGATCTCCGAATGGGAGCTCGACCAGCACGTGAAGGGGCACCATCGCGTGTTCATGCTCGATATCTCGGGCACGCCGGAGTCGGCGTTCCTGCAGGAAGTGTCGTGGCACGCGACGACGGATCGTCCGGTGCACGCGGACTTCCGCCGCATCGACCTCACGAAGCCGATCGAGACCGACGTCGAGGTCAACCTGATCGGTTACGCGGTCGGCCTGGGCAAGGGTGGCACGCTGGTCAAGGATCACACCGTGATCCGCGTCCGCAGTCTGCCGACGGCGATCCCGGA
This sequence comes from Planctomycetota bacterium, assembly GCA_020851075.1. Taxonomy (GTDB): domain Bacteria; phylum Planctomycetota; class UBA1135; order UBA1135; family UBA2386; genus JADZDL01. Next base: position 20,588 of record JADZDL010000222.1, read on the forward strand.
TGAGCTCGAGTACGACGTAACGGCGGTCGAGCTCGACCAGTTCGTGACGGCGAGCCAGATCAGCCTGCCGGAAGGTGTCACCCTGGTGTCGCCGGCGACCATGCCGGTCTGCCACGTGGCGAAGCTCACCGGGCCTGCGGAAGCGGCCCCGGCGGCGGCGCCTGCGGCAGATGCAGCAGCGGCAGCGCCGGCTGCTGGCGGCAAGGCCAAGGGCTGATCGTTCCCGGGTGGGTGACGGCGAGTCCGGAGGGCATCTTGCACTTCGGGTCCTCGCCGCGTAACCTGCTCGGCCCTTCGACGCAGCCATGAGCTGGCACCGCATCGTTCTGGGCATCGGCAACCCCGGCCCCGAATACGAACAGACCCGACACAACGTCGGGTTCATGGTGCTGGATCTCGTGGCCCAGCGTCTGGGGCTGTCCTTCGAACGGCTTGAGCGGCACGCGACCGATGGGTCGCGTTCTTTCTCGGGCAAGGTGAAGGCCAGGATTGCGGAAGGTCACAGGAAGGGACGTTCGTTCCTGCTGACGAAGCCGCAGACCTATGTGAATCTGTCCGGTGAAGTCGCTGCGCCACTGCTTCGGCATGCGGGGCGAGCACCGGATTCGCTCTTTGTAATCGTAGATGACCTGAACCTACCGCTGGGCCGGATGCGTATCCGGCCGTCGGGGAGCGCAGGGGGCCACAATGGCCTCAAGTCCATCCAGCAGATGCTGGGCACGGACGCGTTTCCTCGTCTCCGTCTCGGTATCGGGCAACCTAACGTCGATCCGGATGCTGGCACTCCCAAGGGGGCTGGCTCCGCAAGTCGACGCGGTGGTTCCGAAGGGCTTCGTCCTGCCAACTGGCCGGACTTCGTCCTGGCTCCATTCCTCCCGGAGGAACGTGAGGTTCTCGGTCGTGTCTTGGGTCGGGCTGCCGATTGCGTGCAAGCGTGGATCGATGGTGCCGACCTGCAAAACCTGATGGGAACCTGGAACGGTGACAAAGGTGACGCGGACGAACCGCCTGGCAAGCAGCCAGCGGCAAAGCCCCCGAAACCCCCGAAACCGCCAACACAGGCCCCGTCGTGACACGGGCTACTGCCCGGGAGACTGAAGTTGCAACGCACTCGTACGTATGAATGCATGTGCCTTCTCGACAACCGAGAAGTGCGCAAGGGCTGGCAGCCGCTGAAGGACGCGGTCACCGGCATTTTCACGAAGCACGGTGGCAAGATCCTCAGCAGCCGTCGCTGGGAGGAACGTCGTCTGGCCTACCCGATCAAGGGCCAGAACCGCGGCACCTACCTGCTCGTCTACTTCTCCAGCGACACCCAGCACCTGAGCGCCATGCGCCGCGAGCTGCAGTTCAACGAGTCGCTGCTGCGTTACCTGCTCGTCGATTGCGAGGAAGTGCCGCAGACGGCCTACGAGCCGGAAGGCGACTTCGATGTGAACGCGATCCCGGCGGACGATGCGCCTCCCGTGATCGAAGAGACGCCCGCCGAAGCTGCCGCCGAAGGCGCTGCAGCAGACTCGGAAACAGCTGAGTCCACCACGGAGGCATGAACATGAGCAACATGAATTTCAACGGCGGTGGTAACCGCGATTCTGGCGGCCGCGATGGTGGTGGTGGTCGCGACGGCGGCGCTCGCCGCTCCAAGTTCGGTCGCTTCGGCGCGCGTCGCCGCGAAGTGATGCCCGAGGAGCCCCTCGAGTACAAGAACGTCGCCTACCTGTCGAAGTTCGTCTCCGCAAACGGTCGGATCCAGTCGCGCAAGCGCACTTCGTTCTCCGGCCAGAACCAGCGCAAGCTCGCCTTGGCGATCAAGCAGGCGCGCATGATCGGCCTGATGCCGTTCGTCGGGAGGATCTGATCTTATGGAACTCCTTCTCAAGCAGAACATCGAGCACCTCGGTCGCACCGGGGATGTCGTCGAGGTCAAGTCCGGCTACGCCCGCAACTACCTGGTGCCGCGCGGCCTGGCCGTCATGGTCACGAAGAGCAACATCGCCGAGATCGAGCGCCATCGGGCGCTGGCGTTGATCGAGGAGCAGAACCGCGTCGCGTCCCTCAAGGAACTCGCGACGAAGATGGCCGAAGCATCGGTCACGATCGAAGGTCGTGCCAACGCGGAAGGTCACCTGTTCGGCTCGGTCTCGACCGCGCAGATTGCCGCGGCCCTGCGCAGCAAGGGCTTCTCGATCGAGGAGAAGCAGGTTCGCCTCGAGCAGCCGCTCAAGGAAATCGGTGTGTTCGACGTCGTCGTGCACCTGCACGCCACCGTCGACGCGACCGTCAAGGTCTGGGTCGTGCAGCAGAAGCCGGCCTAGGAATTGGGCCCGTTCGGGCCCAAACCCCCCGGCCCCTGCGGGGGCACCATTGCGGCCAGTGGCCGACTGCGCACTTCTTGCGAGGTCGGTAGCTGGCCGCTGCCCAAGAGATTCCCGTGAACGAAGCGATCCGCGTTGCCATGATCAGCCTCGGTTGCGCCCGCAACCTGGTTGACTCCGAAGTCCTGCTCGGCCACGTCGTCGAAGAAGGGCTGCAGGTCGTGCAAGACGCGGAGGACGCCGATGTCGTCGTGGTCAACACCTGCGGCTTCATCGAGACTGCCAAGCAGGAATCGATCGACACGATCCTCTCCGTGGCCCGGCTCAAAGCCGAAGGCAATCTGAAGGGCGTCATCGCCGTCGGTTGCCTCGCCCAGCGCTACGGCGAAGAACTGCGCAAGTCGATCCCCGAGCTCGATGGTGTGTTCGGCCTGTCCGACTACTCGGGTGTGCCGGCGGTCGTGCGCCGCATCGTGAACGGTTCGTCGCGCCGCTGGGTCGCCACCGTCGATGGTGGCAAGCCCAAGGGGCCGCGCAGTGATGCGAAGCGTGTGCTGCTCACGCCGAAGAGTTTCGCGTACCTGCGCATCAGCGAAGGCTGCGACCACAAGTGCACGTTCTGCGCGATCCCGCAGATGCGCGGTCGCAACCGCAGCAAGCCGATCGACGTGCTCATCGAAGAGGCCCAGAACCTCGCCGCCGCCGGCGTCCAGGAACTCGTCGTCGTCGCCGAGGACACCACGGCTTTCGGCCTCGATCTGAATCGCAAGCGCCAGATCCACACGCTGCTCGAGCGCCTCGGCGACGTCGAGGGCATTCGCTGGATCCGCCTCATGTACGCGTATCCGCACACCGTCGCGCCCGAGCTCACGACGTTCCTGCGCGAGCATCCGAAGGCGGTCAAGTACCTCGACATCCCGATCCAGCACATCAGCTCGCCGATGCTGAAGGCGATGAAGCGCGGGGTGTCGAGTGAGCAGGTGCGCGGCATTCTCGATCGCCTGCGCGACGAAGTGCCCGGCATCGCCGTGCGCAGCACGCTCATCACCGGGTTCCCTGGCGAAACCGAACAGGACTTCGCGGAGCTGCGTTCGCTCGTCGCGAGCTACCGCTTCGAACGCCTCGGCGTGTTCCCGTACTCGCGCGAAGAGACAACGCCCGCGCACGACATGCCCGAACAGGTTCCCGAGGCGGTGGCGCAGGAACGCGCGGGCGAACTCATGGCGATGCAGCGCGACGTCATGCTCGCGTTCCAGAAGAGCTTCGTCGGCAAGACGGTGCCGGTGCTCGTCGATGGTTACGACGCCGAAGCGAAGAGCCTCGTCGGTCGCACCTACGCCGATGCCCCCGAAGTCGATTGCCGCGTTTTGCTGCCAAAGGGCGCGGCCGAGCCCGGGGTGATGGTTTCCGTGCGGATCACCGAAGCCAGCGAGTACGAACTGCACGGCAAGCTCGCAGACGACACGAAGGCATCGAAGGCGCCCGGCCAGTCTCCGAGCCAGCCCCAAGACAAGCCAAAGAGCAAGGCTGCGGCCTCGCCAGCCAAGGTGGCGAAGAAGAAGGCATGAACCTGCCGAACCTCATCACGGTTTCGCGGCTCGTGCTCACGGCGGCGGTGTTCGTCTGTCTGGAGTGGATCGCGGATCCGCTCCACCCCGAACCGGCGTTGGTCTGGATCGCCTTCGTGCTGTTCCTGATCGCCGCGTTCACGGACTTCCTCGACGGCTATCTGGCGCGCAAGTGGCAGATGGTCACCGCGTTCGGCCGCGTCGCCGATCCGTTCGCCGACAAGGTGCTGATCGGCGGCTCGTTCATCACGCTGCTGCAGTTTCCGGCCGTCACCACGACGCACGCCATCACCACCTGGTATGTCGTGATCGTGATCGCGCGCGAGTTTCTCGTCACCTCGATCCGCGGTGTCGTCGAAGCGAGCGGCAAGCCGTTCCCGGCCGATCGCCTCGGCAAGTGGAAGATGGTGACCCAGTGCTGGACCGTTGGCGCGCTCATGACGATGGTCGCCGGCACGGACATCTGGGTCTGGGCGGCGACGCTGGGTTTCTGGGTCAGCCTCACGCTCACGGTGGTCTCCGGCCTCAACTACGTCTGGAAGGCGCGCGAGATCCTCTTCCATGGGGCTCGCTGACATGGGAGCTCGCTAAGCATGGCCACCCGATCGATGAGCGTGCTCGACCGTTTTCGCTGGCTCCTCATCACGAGTGGTGGGCTAGGCCTGTCGCCATGGGCGCCCGGCACGGTCGGCACCCTCGGGGGTGTCGTTGTCGGTGTCACGCTGCAGTGGGCCTGCCCCGACCACGTGATCCTCGCCTGGTCGATCGCGGCTGGTGTCCTGTTCCTGTTTGGCTGCCTGCAGACCGACTTCGTGAAGCGCACCTGGCCCGCGGAGGACCCCGGCCAGTTCGTGCTCGACGAGGTTGTCGGCTATCTGGTCACGCTGCTCACCTACGCGCTCGTGCGGGGGGTAATGCCCGATGCATTTGGCCATCTGGCGGCGTTCTTCGCGTTTCGGGTCTTCGACGTGCTGAAGCCGCAGCCGGCGCGCAAGCTGGAAGACCTGCCTGGGGCGTGGGGCATCATGGTCGACGACCAGATGGCGGGCATCTACGCCGGTCTGTCGATGTGGCTCGTGCTGCCGCTCCTGGGCAAGTAGCCGACGGGTTGTCTGCGATGGGCAAGTAGCCGGGCCCTGGCCGGTGCACTGCGGGCTGCGTTCCTCTACGCTTCCGCCCCAACATGGCCCGCAAAGGCAGCAAGTCGTCCGGCAAACTGGCTCGCAATCTCGCCCTCGTCATGGCCGGTTTCGGCCTGCTCGGTGGCCTTCTGATTGCGATTGCTCTCGTCCAGAACCTCAGCAGCGGCATCAACGATCCCGCGGTCCTCAGCCGCGGCTGGAAGGTCGCGTTCGGCATGGCTGCCCTCGCCGCGATCCTCTGCGCGGTCGGCGGGTGGGTGATGGGTGGACGCATCGCCACGCGCGTCACCGACGTCGGCCTCGCGGTGTCCAAACTCGGCCGCGGTGGTTCGGAAGTGAAGGTGCGCGTCGGCGGTGACGACGAAGTCGCTGCCCTCGGCAAGTCGGTGCAATACCTCGCCACCGACCTCGCCGAGTTGCTGAAGAGTCAGGAACAGGCCGGCGGCAGCGCCCACGTATCGATGGACCCGCTCGTGAAGCAGCTGCGCGACAAGACCGTTCCCAACCGCCTCGCCGGCGTTGATGGGTACGAGATCGACGGCGCGCTGAGCAACGGTTCGCGCGGTGGGCTCGACTACTTCGACCTCGTGCCTTCGCAAGGTGAAGAGCCCGGTGCCGTGCTCTACCTCGTCAGCGCCGAAGGCCATGGTGCGCTCGCGGTGTTCGCATGCCGCGAAGCGCGCGACGAACTGCACCGTGCGCTGCAAGCCGGGGCGACCCCACGCAAAGCGCTCGCGCACACCAACAAGGTGCTCAAGCAGCACCTGCCGTCCGGCTGCTGCGCCAAGGCCACCCTGCTGCAGGTCACGGCCGGCGGCTGCAAGCTCTACCAGGCGGGCGCACGTTCGCCGCTGCTGATCTGCCAACGCGGCGAGGTGCTCGAACTCAACGCCGAAGGCATCGCACTCGGCCTCGACGATGGGCCCGTATTCGAGAAGTCGCTGCGGCCGCAGGACATCGCGATGAGTCCCGGCACGCGCCTCGTGCTCGGCAACGACGCGATGCACCGTTCCTCGGGCCTGCTCGACCTTCTGCGGCAGCATTCGCCGCGCCACACGAACATGTTCATGAACGTCGTGCTCGGTGGTATCGAGCAGGATGCCGGCGACGATGGGCTGCGCGAGGATGTCGTGCTGATGACGGTGAAGAAGGCGGGGCAGGCATGAGCGGCATGAGCAAGGTGTCCGGACCCGAAGGCTCGTTCCAGCGGCTCATCGAGGACATCTACTTCGAACGCGACAGCGCGCGCGGGGTGCCCGGCACGCTGCTGTGGTTCGTCGA
>JADZDL010000223.1 GCA_020851075.1 Planctomycetota bacterium
GCACCAGACGCACTGGCCGGCGGAGCACCCACCACTTCGACCTTCGGCACCACCCACCGCCGAATCCCCGCCGCCGGCGCAAACACCCCGTGATACGTCACCAGATGCCGACGCGGCCGCGGCACCAGTGCGCAAAGGCGCTCCATCAGCACCTGCTTCGTCATCACCACGTGCGTCGTGCCATCCTTCCACCGCTTCTTCAGCGAATACGCCACGCGGCCATCGGGCAGCTCCGACAGCCGATTCTCAGCAATCGCCGCACGTCCCGCGTACCGGCATAAATGCTCCAGCCGATCCCGATCGCGCGCTTCCACCCGCACCGCCGCGTGCAGCGAGAACCCATCCACATCCGCGCACAGCGGCCCCTTCACGAACGGCTCGTTCTGCGTCCCGCGGCCAACCCGCTGATCCCATTCTCCGGCTCGTTCGCCAAGCGCCGCGCGGCCCTGCACCGACGCGGCGGCGAGTTCGACCAATAGCTCGCTGTCACCTCCACCGTCCGACCCGTCGACCCCTTCCTCGCCCGCTGCAGGCAACTTCCCCAGCCGCCGCAGACACCGCAGCACCCGGTCGCGGATCGTGCGCACCAACTTCGCCACGTCCGCGTCCGCGAGCGCGTCGTGCTCGCAGAACTCCACCCGCCCCTCGCCAAGCTGGTGCGCAAACACACCATCCGTCCACAGCACGTGAAAGTGCAGATTGACCCGCAGCGCGGAGTCAGAAGGCGACGGCAGAACGTGATCATGGGTGTCCTTGGGTAAGGGGTGACTCGGAGTATCTACGACTCGTGCTTGGTGTCCGCAGGTCGGCCGGCAGTTCTGCGGAGCAGCGAGAATTCCGAAACTCCTACGGGTGCAGCGGTTGCACCGCGCCGCCCCAGCCCTGGAAACCGGGTGCCCAAGGTCCTAGACCCACCGTAGCCGCCGCGCAGCGACCCAACCCATTCCGGTCCATGCCCATGCCCGAACACGATCGTGACGAGACCAAGACCGAGTCATTCACCCAAGGTCTCGCCAAGGAGCTTCGGCAGGAGGCCCGGAGCTCCCTGCGTTGGGCGCGCAACTGCGCAGTCGTCGGTGCCATCGGGCTCGGCGCCGTCGGACTGTGGTTCTTCGGCCTGACGGGTTTGTGGGTCGGTGCAGGCCTCGGGGCGGTGGTCGGTGGGGTTGGTGGTTTCTTTGTCTACGCCGACGCCACCACTGGGTTCTGACACTTGGTGCGCCAGGCTTCGAGCCTGTTCCAGACCGTGGATCCACGCGCGGCGATCCATGCGATCGGGATCGGGGAGGTCGACTCCCGGCTCCTCGAACGCATCGCCGCCGACGGCCGCGGGGTCTGCATCAAGATCGGCAAGTGAGCGAACGCCCGGGCCGGGACCCGGGCGTTCGCCTACCAGCGATCCGTCACAGCGCGCTGATCGGTGCGCCGAAGTTGACGTGCAGGGCCTGACCCCCGATCACCAGGGCCGGCACCGATTGCACGCCGGCGGCCTTCGCCTCGGCGACACGGTTCTTGGCGGTGCCGAGATGCACGACTTCGACGTCGATGCGCGAGCGGTCGAGGGCGCCGAGCAGGGATTGTTCGGCCGTGACGCACACCGGGCAGCCGGCGTGGTAGAAGGTTGCTTGCTGTTTCATGTTGGACTCCTGATTGCGCAGCGACTCGCTGCGTGGGGCCAACATGGGCTCAGGCTCCAGACGAACGAAGAACGCACCTTTCGGTAACCAGCGTACATGTCCGACAAACCGAACGTCGCCGCGATGGTCGAGAGCATCGTCGGCTGCAAGTGGTCGCTGCGGCTGCTGGGGCGGATCGCCGAGGCGCCGCAACGGCCGAGTGCGTTGCTGCGCAGTTGCCGCGGCCTGTCCGCCAAGGTCATGAACGAGCGTTTGCGCAAGTTCCAGCGCTTCGCGTTGGTCGAGCGCAGCGTGCAGGGCGACAAGCCACCCATCGAAGTCGAGTACGCCTTGACCGGACTCGGCCGCAAGTTCGTCGCGTTGTTGGCGGAGATCGATCGCTTGCAGCGCGAGCTGGACGGCTGAAGCGAGGCGCGACACCTGCCGGTAGCATGCACGCTTCCAGGAGAGCTCCCATGCGCCCACAGAATCCCGTCATCGTCATCCCCGGCATCACCGCCAGCGAGCTGCGCGACGAGTATCCCGTCCGCCCCGAATCGGTCTGGTCGGCGATCTTGAACCACGACTTCGAGCGCATCTGCCAGCATCCCGAGGACCTGCGCTACGAAGCGAAGGAACCTGCCCGGGTGCGCGCCGACGCGGTGTTTCCATTGGTGTACGGCGATCTGGTGGCCGAACTGCGCCACAACCTGGCGCGCAAGGCCGACGAGCCGGTGCCGGTGTTTCCGTTCGCGTACGATTGGCGGCAGCCGCTGCGCCTCGTCGTGCAGCAGTTGGCCGGGTTCGTGCAGGAGGTTGTCGATCGCACCAAGCTGCTGCGCCACTACGCGACCAGCGACTGGTTCGACGAGCCGAAGGTCGATCTGGTCGGCCATTCGATGGGAGGGTTGCTGATCACTGGTTATCTGGCCGAGTTCGGCAAGAAGTCGCAGGTCGGCCGGGTCGCCACGCTCGGCACGCCGTTCCAGGGCTCGTACGAGGCGCCGATCAAGGTGTTGACCGGCACCAGTTCGATCGGCGGCGGCGAACAGAACTCGCGCGAACGCGAGGCGGCGCGTATCACGCCAGCCCTCTACCACCTGCTGCCGGGGGGATAAGTCGGACAACCAGCCTCCCGGACCGCCCGGAACCCACCAGACCACCATCCCCGGCCCCGACAGCGGCGTCAACGCCCCTGCTGAACCTCGCTCCTCCCGAGCATTCCGCCCGATTTCCC
>JADZDL010000224.1 GCA_020851075.1 Planctomycetota bacterium
GAGACTTCACTCTGGTGGCTCCTTCGGTTGCTTGTGAGGCAACCCGCATGCTCGCGCATGCGGGTCGAAGGAGCCGCCACCTCAGCTCATGCGTTCAACAGACTCCGGGACATCGCCGGAGTTGGTGGCCTCGAAGGGACAGCACAAGTACTTGGTGATCATCGATGAATTCGATGACCTCGATGCCGCGTTCTACACGGGAGAGCGGGGCAAACAGTTCGTGAAGTCTCTGCGCTCGGTCTCCGAGGTTGGCCTGACCTTCTTCTTTGTCGGAAGTGAACGGATGGAGGCGATCTACAGCCGGCATCAAGCAGACCTGAACAAGTGGCGAAACATTCAGCTGGATCGAATCGATAGCCGCACTGACTGCCGAGCCCTGATTACCGAGCCGGTCATCAACGTCATCGAGTTCTCCTCCGAGGCGGTGGACTTCATCACGGACTTCACGGCAGGCAACCCCTTCTACATCCACAACTTCTGCTACCAGGTCTTCGAGCGCTGTTTGCAGGAGCATCGAACTTTTGTAGATGACAACGACACGCACGCGGTCCGTGACCAGCTGCTTCGCGCGCTTGGCCCAACGAACTTCGCACACCTCTGGGAGGACAACCCGGTCCTGGAGCCAGAGGAGAAGCGTCGCGAGAGCGCGGAGAACTGCGTCACGTTGGCGTGCATAGCTGTTCTCGGAGGGCGTTACGAAGCGGTCGAAGAACTTGCGGAAGCCCAAGAGACGCTGCCCATAGCGGCGGAGGACCGTGCTTCCGCCACGGTACTGCGAAGGGCCTCTGAACGACTTGCCCGGCGTGGTGTCTTGAGCGTTGTGGGCAGCGGCACGGCTCGCGTCATCAGCCTGCCCATCTTCCGGGAGTGGCTCGGTGGAAGTGCCATTGCAAGACTGCTACCACAGTGGAGCGACTACAAGGAGTCACTGCGTCGGACGCAAGATCAGGCGGGCCCTGAACGGGAAGCGATCGAAGCAACCGAACAGGGCGCCTTTCCTATCTCCGAGGACGATCTGCTCGCTATTACCCCTCGTCTTGTCTATTGCGGTAAGCAGAAAGACGTCGCTGAGATCCGCTCTTGGCTGCGGCAATTCGACGACGACAGTCGGATTGAGATGGCGTTTCAACTGCTGCGGCGAGTCGCTGACAAGGGGTTCATCAACGAAGGTGCGAAGACCCTGGCGCTCAACGTCTTGGAACAGATGATCCAGGAGAAGCGCCGTACGACCGGTGAGGGAAAGTGGCAAGTGGTCAAGGAGCGTCGAGACAACCTCGCGCTCGGCTACTTCGATGCTGAACACAAGAGCGGCGGGAGCACTGCACGTGAGCTGCAGAAGATCCTTCGCCCTGGAAAGCTGGGACCCGCCATTGGGTTGGAGGCGTGGATGCGAACGCACTTGGAAGCGGATGCCCTCCTCGTAATCGCCGACGACTTTGCCGGGACAGGGCAAACGCTCGTGGAAGGGATGGCGAAGTTTCAGGCCAAGATCGACCCGGGCATATGGAACCGCTTTGTCGATGAAAAGCGGATCGCCGTCTACGTTATGTTCGCCTTTCCAGAAGCGATTGCCAAGGTGCGCAAGGCCTTCCCCGGTATTGAGGTCGTCGCGGCGACCGTTCTCGGCGACGAATTGAGAGCGTGCGATGAGGCGGCTGGCATCTTTGCTGATGAAGCGGAGCGCCGCTTTGCTGAACAAGTGCTTCAGCAAATCGGCCGTGAACTGAGTCCAACTGCGCCAATGGGGCATGGCGGGCAAGGCGCGCTCGTCATCTTCCACAACGCTGCGCCCAACAACAGCTTGCCGATCTTCTGGTGCAGCGGGACCGTAGGCGAGCGGCCCTGGAAGGCGCTGTTTCAGCGAGCGTAGGCACTTAGATCGGTCGCCTATGCCGCCTGCCATTGCCTCCCGGCATGGCGCGGGCCGGCCACCGTTGGGGGCGCCGCGGTGGCGCGGCCAATGAGGCCGCTCAGCGCGTCGGCGAGCGCGTGATGTGGGTCGACAGCAGCAAAATCACGTCACCCGATGTCAGCACCCTCACGCCTCATCAAGCGTACCGCCATCCCGCTCAGCGGGTACGTGTACCAGAACCTTGTTGGGCTTCGGCTCCTCTGCGACTGGCTCGACGATCCGGGGCTCTACGAGTGGGTCCGGTTCGAGGCCGACCACGACGAGGTTCCTCAGGGCCTCGACGATATTGTCGCGCAGCGCAGGGATGGCCTGATCGTCCTGCTACAGGTCAAGTTCACCGTCGACGCGCAGGACGCCGGAAATGCCTTGACCTGGGACTGGCTGCTTGCCCGCAAGCCCAGGGGCCGGTCCCTACTGCAGAAGTGGTGCGACGCCTTGTCCGGGATTGGGGCTGAGCGCGTCCACGCAGCTGCGCTGGTCACGAACCGGATCCCGAGTCGTGAGTGTGAAGCCACGATCGACGCGTCGTCCCTGCGCGTGACTCTGGACAGCGTCGACGCGGCCGTGCGTAGCGAAATCTTTGGGCAGCTGGGCGGCGAAGACAGGGCCAGGGCCTTCTTCGACCGCTTCGAGTTCCGGCACAGCTATCAGGGCGCGGACGCGCTCGAGAGAAGCGTCGTCGATCGCTTCATCTCGCAACACGGCGATCGCACCGGGTGGCTCGCCCTGTTCCGGGAGGCAATTGACTGGGCGGTGCGCAGGAACTTTCCGCCGCCCGATGGGAGGATCACCCTCGATCTCCTGCGCGGGACTGTCGATGTCCGCCGTCCGAGGCCCCTGGAACAGTCGTTCCGCGTGCCGGATGGTTACCAGCCGCCCGATGGGGAGTTCGCCGATGGATTCCTGCGTGACCTGGACAGGAACCCGGTGCTGGTCCTGTGGGGGTCGCCCGGTCAAGGCAAGAGTACGTTCCTGAGCCACGTCTGCAGAGAAC
>JADZDL010000225.1 GCA_020851075.1 Planctomycetota bacterium
AACACCACCCCACGCTTCATCTTCTGCATACGGCCGACGATCGCGCTAACCAGCCCGGGATCCCCCCCCTCAAGCATCCCGGCCAGAGTGTCGCCGACCCGCGAATCGTCATACTGCCCCACGAGGTCGAGCACGTTGTTCTTTCCGAATGGACCGAGCTTAGGCAACGCCGCGAGCAGGTCCGGCACCACCAACGCGCCCAACGTCCCCAGCTGTGCCGCCGCATCCTTCACCGAGGTGTTGGTTGCCGCTCCCGTGTCGAGAACGGCAATCAGCCGCTGGATCGGGTCCTCACCACCTTGGGGGGCTTGTGGCTCTTGTGCTCCCTGTCCCTCCGCACCCTGTCCCTCCGCACCTCGTTGCTCCGCACCCGGGGCAAACGCCCGAGCCTCCTCCAGGCGCCCAACGCGAACCAAGAAACGATGCAGCGCCTTCGACGCCCGGGTCCGATCGACCACCGACTCGGCCGTGAGCCCCTCGCGAAGAACACGCTCCGCCCCCACAAGGTCGCCGCTGGTCTCGGCGAGCTTGGCCGCCGCCAACCGCGCTTCCATGCCCACCGGCGCCTGCGCTGAGGATTGGTCGGGGGATTGGCCGGTGGCTTCCTGAGCGACCACGGGTCCGAGCCAAGACAGCGCGGCGAGCACCGCACCCACACGAAGCTTCGTTTCCATGACGACATTGACGCCGATTCGCCGAACGGCCGTGTCATGGGTTTGACAAACCAGACGACGAAAACGCCCCCGCCAGGCAGGTTTGACAACCCCATGACAGGGCCACCCACTTCGGGCATACCATGTTCCTCATGCATGGTTCGACCCGCCACGCCTGGGCCTTTGCGCTCACGCTCGCCCTGCCCGCGACGTTCGCGGCCGTTTGGGCATGGCTCGAACACGGCGGTTCCATCGACGGCGCGCTGGCGAGCGAACGCACCCATGCCGAACAGGCGCTCGCCGTGGCCGAGCAGACGTTCACCGCCGGCCTCTCGCAAGCCGCGGCGCACGCGTCGTTCGGGCTCCAACTCGGCACCGATGGCCACGTGGTCGCACCGTTTCAGGATGCGGTCGAGAACGTCGTCGAAGAACCCACGGGGAACCTCGCGAAGCAAGTCAACATCGCGGAGCAAGTGAACATCGCGGAGCAGGCAGCCCACGCGCGCCTCGCGGCCGGCGATCGCGCGGGTGCGTTGCAGTTCTTCGCGCACGCCGCCGCCGACCACGCGCTCACGCCCGAAGGCTACCTCGCCTACGCGGCACCGCTGGCCCGCAGCGACGAGCAGGCCGCGCGCGCGGTACTCGCGCAAGCCCGCCAACAGTATGCGGAGACGATGTGCGACGGCCTGCCGTTCGCGCTGCTGTGTGCACTGCAGGAGACAACGTGGAATCGCCAGGCGGGCCGCCTAGCCGACGATCATTTGTTGGCCGAAGTGCAGCAATCGGCCCCCAGAGTGCCCGCTGCGGCCATTCCCGCGCTTCTCTTTGCGATCACGAGCGCGGCGCCAACGCTGCGCGACGATCCACACCTGCTCGAACTGCGCGCCGCGGCGGCCACGGCCCTGCAGTTCCGCGACCGTCGTGCGCCAACGAGTCCGAGCCCAGGCCCGCTTGGTTGTGCGCTCGTACAGCGCGACGAACACAGCCTGGCGGCGATCCCGGCAGTTGTGCTGGCGCAACTGCGCCGCGACGCGTTCGCCGCTGCCGCACAGCGCGAGGCGACGTTCACGATTGGCCCTGCGAGCGGTTCTGCGCCCACCAGTTCCCCTTCCTGCACCATTCTAGCTCTGGCAGAGACCTGGATCGCATTCCCCGCGACCACTCCGACGAGCACCCTGCTCAGCTACACCGCGCGCACCTGCCTCGTGCTCGCCATCACCACCCTCGTGCTCGGCAACCTGTTGCTGTGGCGCCTTACGCGCCGCGAACACGCTGTCGCGCGCCTGCGCGCCGACTTTGTCGATATCGTCTCGCACGAACTGCGCACGCCGCTCACGGCGCTGTCGCTGAAGGCCGAGATGCTCGCGCACGGCGATGTACCCGCCGCACGCACGCCTCACTACCTGCAGGCACTGCACGGCGACGTTCGCCGCCTCGCCGACCAGGTCGAACGCATCCTCGACTTCGGCCGCCTCGAAAAGGGCGCAGCGCTGCGCCGGCAGGCAATCCCCGCGCGCGAACTGCTCGCCAAAGGCCTGTGGGCAGGCCGCACAGCGCTGCGGCTCGTGCACCAGAAGGTCGAAGTCGAAGCGCCACGTTCGTTGCCAAACCTCGAAGGCGACGTCGAAGTGCTGAGCCGCGCGCTGCGCAATCTGCTCGAAAACGCCGCCAAGTACGCGCCCGCCGGCAGCTCCGTCGCCGTGCGCGCTTTCGCCGAAGGCCAGACGCTGCACGTCGAGATCGCCGACCGTGGCCCCGGTGTGCCCGTGGCCGAACGCCGCGCGGTGTTCCAACCGTTCGTGCGCAGCACTACGGCCCCGTCAGGCACGCCGGGCAGCGGCCTGGGTCTCGCACTCGTCGCCGCGGCCGCGAAGGCGCACGGCGGTTCGGTACAAGTGCGCGAACGGGAGGGCGGCGGCAGCATCTTCACGCTACGGCTGCCGATCGCCACCGGTGAGGTCGCCTCGTGAACCAGCTGCTCGTCGTCGAAGATGACCAGAGCATCCGCGAGAGCCTCGTCGACTTCTTCCGTGGCCGCGATTGGCTCGTACACGGCTGTTCTGGCCGCCTCGAAGCCACCCACGCGCTCAGCAAGCAGCGTTTCCACATGGTGCTGCTCGACCTTCGTCTGCCCGATGGGGATGGCCTCGACGTGCTGCGTTCGATGCGCAAAGCCGGCGATCGTACGCCCGTGATCGTGCTCACCGCGCGCGGCGAAGTCGAACAGCGGGTGCTCGGCCTGCAACTTGGCGCCGACGACTACCTCGTCAAACCGTTCAGCGTGCACGAGCTCGACGCGCGCATGCAGGCCGTACAACGCCGCGCCGCGCAACCGGCGGCGACCCTGCAACTCGGGGCAGCCGAAGTCGACCTCGCGGGCCATCAACTGCGCCGCGACGGGCACGAACATCGCCTGCTGCCGAAAGAAGCCGAACTGCTCGCGCACCTGCTGCGCCATCGTGGTCAGGCGTGTTCGCGCGAAGACCTGTTGCGCGCCGTGTGGGGCTACGACGCCACGCCGACGACGCGCACGGTCGACACACACGTGTTCCAGTTGCGCCAGAAACTCGAACGGGACCCCGCGCACCCCGAGTGGCTGCTCACGGTGCACGGGGTGGGCTATCGCCTGCGCGAAGTGCCGCCCGCGTGAGCCTGGCCCCACCTACGCGCCATTCGGCGCGTTCAGGATCGTCTCGCTGCGCACGGGCTTCACGGGCACCTGCACCACCGGCAGGTCCATCACGGTCTCGGGCTTGCGGCACGCCAGCGCCTGCAGCGAAGGGCCGCAGATGCGCGCCTGGCACGGGCCCATGCCGGCGCGACAGCCGACCTTGATCGCGCGCATCGAGCTACCATGCAGCTCCGCCGCGTCGCGTGCGCGTTGCAGCGACACATCTTCGCAGCGACAGACGACCGTCTCGGGCTGCGCGAGCTCATACAGGCCCGGCAACGGCGCAAACGCGCGCAACATGCCATCGGCAGCGCGCCGTTCGGCCCTGGCGCGGCGAACGAGAGGCATCGGAATCGCCTTGCCACTGACTTCGCTGAGGATCGCCGCCGCGGCGAGTGCACCTTCGGCAATCGCCACTTCGGCGCCGCCGATACCGCAGATCTCGCCGACCGCGAACACGCCCGCGACGCTGGTGCGCTGCCGTTCGTCAACGACCACACAGTGCCCACCGCGCGCAGCGTGGTAGTGCGAAGTGCACCCGAGCAACAGCCCGAGTTCGGCCGATGGCACGAGGCCAAAACCCGCTCCGACGACATCGACTTCGATCGTGCGCGCGGTGTCGCGCCGCGGCCGCCCGGCGCGATCGACCTTGCCGATCACCGCGCGCTGCACGCGGCCATCCCCTTCGACCGCGAACACCGTCCAGCCCCAAC
>JADZDL010000226.1 GCA_020851075.1 Planctomycetota bacterium
ACCGAGAAGCTGCCGTCGGCGCGACTGCGGCCGATGCGCAGGCACCCCGGCAGGTCGTAGCTGCGGCGGTCTTCCCACGGTACGAGCACGATTTCGGCGTCGGCGATGCCCTGGCCGCTGGCGTCTTCGACCGTGCCCTCGACAAGGCAGCGCGGTTGCATGCGCAGTTCGATGCGGTGGCTTGGGCTGCCGTCGAGCACGACGCGCGATTCGCCGCCGAGCGCGCACCAGGCGGTCAGGATCGGGGCCGTGTCAGGTGCTGCCCCCGCAGGGCCCGTTCCTGCAGGAACCGTAAACCGCGAGATGCCATTCTGGTCCGTGGTGCCAACTCGCGAGAACGCCGGGGTCCCAACCGTTCCTTGGATCGACACCCCTACGGCAACGTCCGCCAGGGGTTGTTCGTTCGCGCCTGGACCGTTGGCGCCGAGCACGACCACCTCGATTGCCGAGAGAGCATCCTTCGCCCTATCGGCCGAGGGCACGTCGGCCGACGGCATGTCGGCTTGTTTGCGCACGACCGCGTCGACGGGGTTGTTGGCTGGTAGCTCGGCCGTTTCCGGAGCCATCGAACCGGTGATGGCCCGCGCCGGAACGAGCGGTGTCATCGGCACGGAATCGGGGCCCTGTTGCCACCAGAGCCATACTCCAATCGTGGCGCAGAGCACCGCGACGAGTACAAGCAGCAAGGATCGTTGGGTAGGCTGACTCACTCATTGCTCCCTACGCGCGTGATTGGCGCGGGGGCCTCAGATTCTCGCGCCGGAGCTCCATTCCGCCAGGAACCGGCGCCGCATGGTGCGGTTTGGCACCCGTTCGGCGATCGAACGCAGCAGCGAACGAGCCGAGGCGGGGCGATCCAGCAGCACGAGCGCCCGCAGGTGCAGGGAGAACGGCAGGTCCGCGTTGGCGAGCAGGTCTTCGACTTCCTGCAGCGCGTCGGCGGGCAACGTTTCGTGGGCCGCCCGGGCCAGTAGCCAGTTGGTCCGCACCGAGGCGAGTTCGAGCTCCTGGACGAGGGCCTGCAGTTCCGGGTCTTCGTCGCCGAGGCGCAGCAGGTAGGCGCGCGCCATCGCTTCGCCGAGGCGGTCGCCGCCGGCCACCGAGAGGGCCGCGGCTTCGCGGAAGGTCTCGCGCGCTTCGGTTTCGCGCCGGCGCCAGAACTGCCGCTCGCCGAGAAACAGCGTCGCGCGGCCACCGTAGCTGGGTAGCGAGAGGCGTTCGGCTTCTTCGCGGGCAAAGCGCAGGTCCTGCGCGGCTTCTTCGTCGCCGAGCACGGCGCGGATCTGGCCGCGGTAGAGGTGCAGGCGCAGGCGAACGCGCGGCAGGTGGCGAGCAACTGGCTCCTGTTCGACGCGTTGCAGCGTCTTCAGGGCCGTCGGGTAGTGATGCTGGAGCGCTTCCATGCGCGCGAGGTCGATGCGCAGGTGGCAACGCAGGTCCGCCTGGTCCTCCGGCAGGCGCGCCAGGGCCGCCTTCTGCTGGCGCAGGCCTTCGGTTGCCTGGCCTCGGTAGAGCAGGATGCGGCCGTGCAAGCCGTGGGCCTGGGCGGCGATCGCCGCGGCGGACGGTTCGTGGCGTTGGTCGAGGTCGTCGTGCACGGATTCGAGCAGCGCGATCGCCGACAACAGGCGGCCGCTGTCGAGTTCGCGGGCGGCGAGGCCGGTGCGGGCCGCGGCCGAGGACTCGACGTCGCCCAGTTGCCGGGCCAGTGCCTCGGCTTCGCGGAACGTGCGCAACGCCGCGTCGAGCTGGCCGGCGTTGACGCGGGCGCGCGCCGCGAGCAGCAGGAAGCGCACGCGGCGTTGGGCGTTGGCCTCGGTGTTCTCGACGTGGTTCCAGTGCACCGAGAGGCGGCCGACCACGCGCAAGGCCGTGCGCCGCGAGCCCGCGCGCACCCGTTCGTCGAGGCCGTCGAGCAGTGGATCGAGGCAGCCCTGATGGTCGAGCGCCTGCGAACGTTGCATGCCGATTTCGAGCCGGCTGCGGCCGCGGCGTTCGAACATCGCGGCGGCCTGCAGGTGCAGGTCGCGGCGTTGTTCGGCGGGAATGCGGCTGAGCAGCGCCTTCTGGAAGTCGCGATGGCGGAATACGACTTCACCACCCTGCGCGCGCACGATGCGGCCGCGGAACAGGGAAAGCGTCTCCAGCACGGCGAGTTCGGGGCTGCCGATGAGTTCGGCCAGCTCGGCGAGCGAGCAGCGGTCGCCGAGCACGGCGGCGGCCGACAGCACGTGGCGCTGGGCGGGTTCGAAGCTGGCGACGCGGTGGTGGAAACGGGCCAGGTGGCCGGGGGCGGGGCGCGGCTCGGCGAGCGGTGACAGGCTGTGGTAATCGCCTGCGCGACCCTGGAGCAGACCTTCCTGGGCCAGGTGGTCAAGCGCTTCGAACAGGTTGCCGGGCAGGCCGCTCAGCACCTGGAAGGCGCCCTGCAGGAACTCGTCGGCTACACCCCCGTCACTGGAGCCGGCCTCACCGACCCCACCGTCGCGGAAGAGGGCCTGCCCGAAGCTCACGAAGTCGCGTTCGTCGAGGCCGGGCAGGTCGATGCGCTGGCTCGCTTCGATCGGCGCGCCGTCGACGCCCGCCGACAGCAGCAGGAGCAGGTGGCGGCGGCCGCAGGCTGAGGCGAGGCGATTCAGCACGAGGCGGCCGCTGGTGTCGAGGTTCTCGGCGTGGTCGATGCGCAACACGAGCACGCGCCCCTTGCGCGGCAACTGCAGCAGGGCCGAAGCGAGGCGGTCGGCCCGCACTTCGGGGGGCTCCGTGCTGTGGCCGAGTGTCACCAGAGCCAGGGCCTCGGCATCGGCGTCACCCTGTTGCAGCAGGGTTCTCGCGCCGTTGGCGGCGCGCGCCTGGGCATTCGGCGAATCACGATCGTCACCGCGCAGCAACCAGTCGACGAGCGAACTCGCGAACGGCTCGCCGTGGCCTAGGCCACTATCTGCGTCGCCGCCGAGGTAGAGCGGTGGTTCTTCGCTCTCGAGCCAGCGCAGCATCGCTTCGTCGAGCAGCCGCCGTCGGCCGATGCCCTGCGGGCCCGCCACGACGACGGCGCCACCGCGGCCATGGCGGGCGCGTTCGAGTTGTCGATCGAGGA
This sequence comes from Planctomycetota bacterium, assembly GCA_020851075.1. Lineage (GTDB taxonomy): Bacteria > Planctomycetota > UBA1135 > UBA1135 > UBA2386 > JADZDL01. Next base: position 3,098 of record JADZDL010000226.1, read on the forward strand.
TCGCGAGCTCCGCCTCGCGCCCGAAGAACGGCGTCTCGGCGGGCCGCCGCATGCGCGTGAGGCGGCGGCTGCTAGCGAGCGCGGGAGCCTTCGCTTCATGCCGGCGCCAGTACTCGGAGTGTTCCCCCTGCTCGAGCAACCGATGCAGTTCGGCGGCATCGCGCGGCCGCTGGTCGGGGTCCTTCTGCAGCAGGTCGAGCAGCACCTGTTCGAGGAACGGCGAGATGCGGGCGCGCAGGTGCGATGGCCGCGGCGGTTGCCGGTGCAGGTGCGCATGCATCATCTCGTCGCCCGACGTGAACTTGGCGAACGGATGCCGGCCCGTGGTCACCTCAAACAGGACGATGCCGAGCGAGTAGAGGTCGCTCTTGGGGCCCGTCGGGTCGCCGCGCAGCGTCTCGGGCGCCGCGTAGGCGACGCTGCCCGCGAGCCCCTGCCCGCTCGACGAACGGCCGCTCGACGAACTGCCCGAACCGAGGTCGCCGAACGGCCGCGCGAGGCCGAGGTCGACGATCTTCAGGGTGCTGTCGGGCGTCAGGATCAGGTTCTCGGGCTTCACGTCGCGGTGCACGATGCCGCGGCGGTGCAGCGCGTAGAGGCCGCTGGCGGCATCGGCGCCGATGCGGCGGGTCAAGTCCTCGACCGGGCTGCCGCTCCTGGCCACGAAGTCGCGCAGCGTGGTGCCCTGCACGTACTGCATGATCAGGTAGGTGATCGGCAGGCCGAGGATCTCGATCGTCTCGACGCCGTAGATGGCCGCGACGTTGGGGTGGGTGAGCGACTGGCCGAGTTCGCCTTCGGCGAGCAGGCGCGCCCGCGCACGTTCGTCCGCGACGAGTTCCTGGCGCAGGAACTTGATCGCCACTTCGGCCCCCGCCGGCAGCTTCTTGTAGGGGGCATGCAGGCGCGCCCGATAGACGGTGCCCGACGAGCCGCTGCCCAGTTCGGCCAACAGGTCGAAGTGGCCGCCGAGTGCGGAACCTACGCCCAGCGGGGCCTGCATCGGGGCCTGCAGCGGGGTTGGTTCCTTGGGCAGATCATCAGCGTTCACCACGGTTGTCTTGTAGCGAGCAAGTGCCTCGGATTCCGCAGGTTCTGCAAGCCCATGCATCGCCCTCCTGGCGCCGCTGGGTTAGGCTCCGCGCGGTGCCCCTGGTCTCGCTCGAACTCGCTGCCGATCCGGCCCCGTTGCCGAGCGCTGCGGTGCAGTTCCTGCAGGCGGCGATGGTGCGCACGGCGGCCTGGTTTGCGCGCCCTGGCGTGGTCGCCGGTGCTGGTTTCCTGCCCAGCGACTACGAGCTCGTGTACCGCACGCTGCGCACGTTGCGCGCCGCCGACCGCCATGCACGGACCCTCTGCGAGTGGGGCAGTGGTTTTGGCGCCGTGGCGGGGCTCGCGGCGCAACTCGGTTACGCCGTCTACGGCATCGAGATCGATGCCGAACTCGTCGCGCACTCGCGCGCGCTGCACCAGGACTTCGACCTCGACGTCACGGTCGTGCAGGGCAGTTTCGTGCCCGAGGACTACGCGCGCCGCGAACGACTGTCGGATCTGGACACGCGCACGGTGATGTCGGGGCCGGATGCCTATGCGGAGATGGACATGGCGCTCTCGGACTTCGACATCGTATTTGCCTATCCGTGGCCGACGGAAGAGGAACAGTACCGGGACATGTTCCGAAGGCGGGCCGACTATGGGGCGGTGTTGCTGACCTATTCGAGCGAAGAAGGGGTGCGCGCCTACCGCAAGGTGCCGAAGCGAGGTCTGTAGCTCCTGTGCGCTGTTGCGATTCGGGCCCGGCTGGCCAATGATCCGCACCGACATGCCGATCCGCCTGCACAATTCGCTCAGTCGCACCCTCGAAGAACTGCGTCCGCTCGTTCCGGGCAAGGTGACGATGTACCACTGTGGACCGACGGTCTACAGCTCGCCGCACATCGGCAACTTCCGCAGCTTCCTGTTTGCCGACGTGCTGCGTCGCTTTGTCGAAGACCAGGGGTACCAGGTGGTACAGGTGATGAACGTCACCGACGTTGGCCACCTGACGCAGGACGACATCGAGAGCGGCGAGGACAAGATGGAGGCCGCGTCGAAGAAGACCGGCAAGACGGCGTGGCAGATCGCCAAGCAGTACGAGGACGAGTTCCACGACTGCCAGCAGAAGCTGCACGTGCGCCTGCCGCACCACATGCCGCGCGCGACCGACTTCATCGCGCAGATGGGTTCGATCATCGACGACCTGCTGCAGAAGGGCGTCGCCTACCAACAGAACGGCAACGTCTACTTCGAGATCGCGAAGTTTCCCGGGTACGGCAAGTTGTCGGGCAAGGTGCTCGACGAACTCGAAGATGGCGCGCGCATCGCCGTGAACGACGAGAAGAAGGACCCGCGCGATTTTGCGCTGTGGAAGACCGACAGCAAACACCAGATGCAGTGGGATGCGCCGTTCCGCGGCGGCGCGCGCGGGTTCCCGGGTTGGCACATCGAGTGCTCGGCGATGTCGATGCACTACCTCGGTCCGCAGATCGACATCCACACGGGGGGCGAGGACAACATGTTCCCGCACCACGAATGCGAGATTGCGCAGACCGAAGCGCACACGGGCAAGCAGTTCGTGGGCATCTGGATGCACGCGCGGCACCTGCTCGTCGACAACACGAAGATGAGCAAGAGCCTCGGCAACTTCTTCACCGTGGCCGACATCCTCGCCAAGGGTTACACGGGCCTCGAACTGCGCTACGGGCTCATCCGCGTGCAGTATCGGCAGGCGCTGAACTTCACGCTGAAGGGTCTCGACGAAGCGCGCGCGGCGATCTCGCGCGTGCAGAGTGCGCGCCAGCGGCTCGTTCGCTTCGCGCAGGGACTCGAACGCGCTGGCAGCGAGGACGTGGTGGCGGCAGTGGCGAAGGCCAATGAGCAGTTCACGGCGGCGATGAGCGAGGACCTCAACGTCAGCGAAGCGCTCGCCGCGGTGTTTGACTTCGTCGGTGTCTGCAACAAGACGGAAGTGTCGGTTGCGGGCGCAAAACTGGCCCTTGCTGCCTTCGCACGGTTTGAAGACGTGCTCGGTTGTTTTGGCGACGAACCGAAGGCCGACGCGACCGGCGATGCGCCCGCCGAGCTGCTGGCGCTGTTGGAACAGCGCAAGGCGGCGAAGAAGGCGAAGGACTGGGCGCTCGCGGATTCGCTGCGCGACCAGATTGCGGCGGCGGGCTGGAAGATCGTCGATGCGGCGACGGGCGCGCGGTTGGAGAAGCTGTAGCTAGCGCTCGGAATCGAGCACCTCTCGAACGCGCGCCGCCACCTCTGGGGTCTTCGCTGCGTACTCCGACAACGGTCGCCGACACAAGATGGCGCGTTCGCGCACCGCGAGCAGTTGGTTGCACGCCGCCGCGCGCACGCCGGAGTCCTCGTCGTCGAGCAGTTCGACGAGCACGCCACAGGCGATCGGGCTTAGCGTACGTTGCTTGGGCACGGAATCGACGAACTGTCGGCGCAGTTCGGCCTCGGCCACCGAGGCAAGCCACAGCCAGTCCCGGTCGGAGGCTTGCAGGTGGCGGGTGGTCAGGCACAGCAGGCGATCTCGGTGCACCTGCCAATCGGCGCAGGTGTCGGTCGTGTAGCTGCTCCCCAGGGTCTCGATCGTCGGAAGGAACTCTGGATGAAGGGCGAGGCAGTGCAGGAGCGCACTCGCTCGGCGCAGGTCCTGCCTCAGCAGGAACATGGCTCGCGCGCCAACGGTCGCTGCGGGCACCAGCTCGGGGTTGCTCACCAAAGCGAGTCCACGCTCTCCTTGGCAGATCAGCAGGTCGAGCACGAGGTCCCGCTGCCCCTGATCGGCGGTGTCCAGCAAGGGGGCCAATACGTCGATGGCTTCTGGGGGCAGATCGCGGAGTTGGGTGAGAGCGTGCAAAGCGAACGATACCGTTCGCGGTTCGGCGAGCAGTGGCAGCAATGCCTCGCTGGGGTCGATGCCGACCGCAGCCCACAGAGATCCCAGCAAGGTACCGAATCCCGCGTGTGGGTTGGCACCTGCGACACTGACGAGGTCGGGCACGGCGGCGAGCCAACGGGCGCGCGCGGTCGTGGGGGCTTTGCGAAGGTTCTTGAGCACCCGCGGCGGCACGACGCCGCGTCGCATGCCCTTCGCAAGCAGGTCCGGTAGGCAGTAGGCCGTGGCTTGAGCAACGGCCTCTGCCAGGGGGTCGACTCCCTGATCGAACGTTCGTCGGCGCTCGTAGAACGCAGTCATGGCATCATCAATCGAGGCATCGAACTCGCCGCCGAACTCACCTCCGAGCTCCTCCAGGTAACGGGTGATCTCCGGGTTCTTGGTCTCTTCCAGTTCTAGAAGCAGGCGCTTGGCGATGGCGCTGCGCTGGGCGGGCAGCAGTCCCCGGTACTTCATCCCCCAGTACTTCCTGCCGTCGCGACTCGGCGAGGCTACGGGTAGACGGCCAAGTCGGACAAGGAACTCATCCGACGCCGAGTTGACACATCGTATCAGGTCCCGTTCGAGTCGAAGCGCATGTAGCCGCTTGCTCTTCTCGCGGTTTGGGTCGCGTTGGTCCAATGCACCCAGCCCGAAATGGTCCAATTTGCCCAGCACGAACTCGCGCTGCCCGGCCGCGAGAAGTGCCTCGGCGATGTCTGTGCGATTGCTGGGGGAGTGATTGCTGGAGGACTGAACCCACATCTTGAACAGGTCGGTTGCGGCGAACGATGCATCGCGGCCGCAGGCACTCAGCAACGGCAGATACAACCTTCGCCGAGTGTCGTCTGCCTGTTCCCACAACTTCCGAATGACGCTCTGTAGGCGGTAGAGGTCGTTCCCGGTCTCCTGCCAAGGCAGTTCCCTGAGGTAGGAGTGCAGATGGGACACGTGGGAGTCCGTCACCTGACTACCCTTTCGCCATTGTTCGAGCAGTGCTTCGGCGAATGGCGCCATGGCCCTTGGCCCGGAGGGTTGAGGGGAGATGGCGCACCACAGTGCCGATTCACGCCGCTCCGTCCGGGCCCGTTCGCGCAGTGCGGTTCGTCCCGCTTCGCTGCGCGCAAGCAGTTCGTAGTGCGCTTTCGAAGTCGGGAACTGATCGAGTTGCGCCGCCAGGATGGGCACCAGATCCGGTGGCGGTGGCTCAGGAGCTCGCTGCAGCAGGGCGGCGGTGGCCACAGGATCCCTCGCGAAGAAGCGCTGGAGCATGCCCGGTGCTCTGAGGCGCGCGAGCTTCTGCATCTGGACCTGGGCTTCTGCGTTCAGGAACGGAAGTTCTGTCGACGCGAGAAGATCTTCCGCCAGGGACGTTGGCCAATCGACCGCGAGGCGGTTGCGCAGCATGGCCCTGATGGCAGTGCGAGTCGACTTTGGCACACCGGCAAGTGCCATGCCAAGATCCTGCTCTTGACTACCTGGGTAGGCCATGTTTGCACCCGGTCCAGGCCGTGACGTGATATCGAGTGCGCGCAACGCGGTGCGGCACAGGATGGCCTCGTCACCCAACAACCATCGCAGGGTCCGTTGCTGCGCTTCGTAGGCGGCGACCAGATCCTGCGTGAGTTGCTTGCCGAGCAGGATCGCGCGCATCACGGCGGGCCGACCATTGTCTTCCATATACTCGAACTGCGCCTGCTTGCTGCCGCCGTCCTGCAGCGGGAACCAGGCTGGCCAGGGGTCGGCGTTTGCGAGGGCCATGGTCACTGCGGCTTCGTCCGCGAGTCGCCGCAGGCATTGGCGGGCGGCGTCGTTCACGACGGGAACCGGGAAGTGCACGAACGGCGCTACGTACGGAGCCAGGTCGCATGCTTCCGCTTGGAGGTCGCGCGCTGCCAGGCTTCGCAGCGCGTCGAGCATCTGCACGAGCAGCTTGGACTCGGTCGTTGCATACATCGCCTCGGCGAGCAGGCGGCGCGCTCGCGGCGTGCCGCGCACCAGCCATTGGATCGCCGGCCCTGTGGCGTCGGTGGGCAACTGCCCGAGTGTCATCAGGGCCCTCGCGGCTTCAACCTCGGTCGGATCTGGCGACGCCGGGCCCTTGCTGCGCAGTTCTTCCAGCGGCATGGGGTTGAAGGGCGTGATGGGACTCTGGGTCACCCCGAAGTCCGCAAGGGCTGCCAACGCCAACGCCGCGAACAGGACCTTCCTCTGCGTGGGTTTCATTGTTTCCTGCCACTCTGCTAGCGGCCCTCGACCGGGTTCGCGACCCCGTCTAGTATTCTCGCCGCCCGCTGGGGTTGCATGCGATTGTCAGATGTTATGCAGGTGCCTCTTGTTGTGTCATGAACGAAACACGTCGCGCCAAAGTCGAGCAGGAATGCGCGGCCGCCGAGCAGTCGCTGCGGGCAGATCTGCGGCGCGTGTTGCCGCGCATCGCGCAGCATGGCAACCAGCTGTTCCTCAATTCGGAATGGAACCGTCATAAGATGCCGTTGCGTTATTTCGACAGCGAGAGCGAACCGATCTTGGCGGCTGCCCGCAACTGTGAGCGCCTGCACGCAGCACTCGGATTGCCACTCGAGTCTTCCGCGGCGAACCTGTTTTTTGCGGCGTGCAGGGAAGCAGACAGCGAGCATGAGCACAGGCGAGGCCCGAGGCGTTTGGCGGAATGGTTGCTGGTCGAGTTGGACCGTCTGGAAGCTCACACGCGAAGGTGACCGGGCACCCATGAACAGGAAACTGCGCCTCGCATTCTGGCTGTCGTTTACACCACTGGTGCTTGGTCTCAGCACCTACGGGCTCTGGTTGGCAACCGATTGGAGCTGGCTCATGGTGCTGGGCGTCTTGGTGATCTGGGGTGGCTGCGGTGCGACGGTGATTGCCGCGGTACTGCTCGGCTTGGGTTGGTGGCAGGCTTCTCGAGACGCAGTGGGGGGCGAGGCAGCTGCGCGCGTTCGCCCTGGATGGAGTGCCGCGGGCATCGCGCTCCTGCTGCTCTACAATTTCCCGGTGGCCTATGTGGTATTCCACCTGGCGATCGCCCGCATTACCCGTTTCGAGGTTGTGTTGTGCAATGAGGCCGCGAGCTCGTGGCCAGAGCTGATTCTCGAAGGCGGCGGCATCCGCGAGGTTGTTGCTGCTCTGCCACCTGGGGCAACGACCCGGGTGGATTTGTGGTTTCGAACGGACGGCGAGCTGGTGCTGCGTTCGGCGGCCGAGCCGGCAACCCCGGCGACGGTCGTTTCTGGTTATGTCACGAACGGAATGGGCGGTTCGCTCCGCGTCGCGCGACGCGCGGACGGGCAACTGCAAGTCCACGAGCAGTGGAGGCGGTGAGACCGCGTTCCATTGCGGGGCCTGGTGGCGATTCTGGTAGCATTGCGCCACTCCACACCATGAAGAAGACCCTCGCCCTGCTCCCGTTCGCCCTCGTGCTCGCTTGTTCCAAGACCGACGCTGGCGGTGCAACGCCTGCCGGCACGCCCCCGGGTGGCACGACGCCGCCAGCCGCCGGCAAGAACCTCATCGACAAGGCGAAAGAGGCCGCCAGCAACATCAAGGGCGCGGCGACGACGCCACTCGACGACAAGTCGGTCGCGAGCCTCATGGGCATCGCCAAGGACCTGCAGGCCGAGCTGGCTGCAGCCGGTGGTGCGCAGATGGACATGAAGGCGCTCATGGCGAAAGCCAAGGACCTCAAGGTCATTGCCGAGAGGCACGGGGTGAAGGTGAGCGAGCTCACCGGACTCGTTGGACGCGTTGCGATGGTGATGGGCGCGATGAAGGAAGGCAACATCCCCGAGAACTTGAAGGGCGACGTGGCCGTGATCCAAAAGCACCAGGCGGAGCTGCAGGCGCTCTTCCAGAAGTAGAGCTGCAAGGTTGGCGGGTGAGATACGGCAGTTCTGGGGCGGCACTTCCGGGCCTCTGGCTCGTAGAATGGCTCCGCTGCATCCCGGTTCCGGGCGGCGGCGAACTAGAACCATGATGTCGAAGTTCTCCCTTCTGTCCGTGTTACTGGCATCCCTGCTCGTCGCCTGCTCGTGCGGGGCGCGGCCTGCGGATCCGGTGGTGAACCCATCCCAGGGACCAACCGCCCAACCTGGGGCAGCCATGCAGGCCCCGGTTTCCGAACGGGACCTCCCCGTTGCCGAAACGCCGGAAGCGGCGAGCAATCTGCCCGCCAAGGTGACCATGAACAATCCGCCAAACGACCAGCAGCCACCCGCCTACAACCCGCTCACCAAGGCCGAAGCTTATGTGATCCTGCACAAGGGCACCGAGCGCGCCGGCATGGGCGAGTACACGGACAACGAAGCCGACGGCACCTACATCTGCCGCCAGTGCAACGCGGCCTTGTACGAGTCGAAGGACAAGTTCCACAGCGGTTGCGGCTGGCCTTCGTTTGACGACGAGATTCCGGGCGCGGTGACGCGGCACACGGACCTCGACGGCTACCGCACCGAGATCGTCTGTGCGAACTGCGGCGGCCACCTCGGGCATGTGTTCGAAGGCGAACGCATGACCAACAAGAACACCCGGCACTGCGTGAACTCGATCTCGATGAAGTTCATCAAGAAGGGCGACACGTTGCCGGTGCCGATCGTGCTGCGCGCGAAGAAGTAGGAGCGCTGCGTTCCCGAGCTGCTCCCTACTGGCGAAGCAGCTGGCAGCGGATTGGTTCGATCCGGCCGAGCTTCTGCTGCACTTCGATGAGCAGCGTGCGGCAGACATCGAGGTCGATGCTGATGCGTTCGGCGCGGGCTTGTTGCTCTGCCAAGTCCCGGCGCACGCCGGCGGCCTTCTCGGCGCGATCCGCCAGTTCCCGATGGCGTTCCCGCAGCGTTTCGAGCCTCGCCCGATAACGTTGCAGGGCGAGCGAACTGACCGGCAGCTGTTCGAGATTGCGGGATAGTTGAGCCTGCACGTCTTCGAGGGCCTCCGTGATGCGCAGGTAGTCCCGGTTCTGTTGGCGGCTTTGCTGTTGCAGGTTGGCCAGTTCGGCGCGGGCTTTGCGGAACTCCTCCGTCTGCTCCACGGGGGTCGTGAGCTTGCCTAGTTGCAGTCCTGCCACATGCAGCTGCTGTTCGATCTGTTGCGCGAGTTCGTTGAGTTCTGCCTTCTGCGCCCGCAACCGCTCGCGCTGGTCCTGCAATTCGGCGCGCGACTTGTCGAGAAACACGTTGGCACGTTCTTCGGTCGCGAGGTCCAGCTGCACGGCCTGCAGTTCGAGCTCGTTGTTCGACTGCAGCTGCTGGATGGCCGATTGCTCGGTTTCCGCCTGTGCATTCCTCGCGCGCAACGCCGTGGCTTCGAGCACGAGCTGCTGATGCTGTTTTGAGAGTTCGGCATAGCGCTGCTTCAGGTGCCGCCCAGGCGCCTCATAGGTCAGTTCCAAAAGGCGACGGCACAGGTGCTCGTACACCGCCTCGACCATGGCGTCTTTGGTTGCGCGCGGCAGCTCCGCTTTGCCCTGCAGGTGGAGCGTGAACGAAAACTGGTAGCTTGAGGCGGTTGGCGGTTCGCCGCCGACGCCGGTCCCTTGGAACTTGTCGATGGCGTCGCCACCAATCCTGCGCACGGCATCGCCGACTTCCGGCTCATTGAGGATCGCAACTACGAGGGCGTTCGGCGGGTTGGTGTCGCCGGAGAATTGTGTGAGTACCGCAGCTTCGATGCTCACGTCGAGAGTGCCTTGGCACGGCAGGGCCGCACCGAGTGCAAGGACAGCGAACAACGGCAAGGGGCGCAACGTCTTCATCGGGGAGTCTCGGGATGGTGTGGGTTCTTCTGGTAGGCCAAGGCGCCATCGGCGCGTGCCGTGGCGAGATCGAGTTGCCATGCGGCCCGCTCGGCGCGGCGCTCGATGGCGGTTTGTGCGGCGTGGTCCTGTACGGCGACAGCCTCGACGTGCGCAGCGACCTGCGCCTGCAGCAGTGCGAAGTCCGCGCGCAGCCTGGCGAGGTCCTCCACAAACCCTGGTGCGGAGCCTGCCCCGCCAACGGGAGTGCGCGACAGCACGACGATCGTGATCGAAAGCACGACAAGCCCTGTGGCCAACAACCACGTGCGCCAGACGCGCCGCGCCGCGAGCTCGGCCAGGCGTTCGGTGGCGAACGGTTGCCCAGGGGCTGGCGGCAGCGCTGAATCCGCCTCGGCAAGGGCCTTCAGCAGTTCCGCATCGAAGCCGTTCACGCGTCCTCCGCGAGGCCGAGTTCGGCGCGCAGGCGTTGCCGGGCGCGGGTGAGGCGGGCATCCACGGCTGCGCGCGAACAGCGCAGCAATGCGGCGATCTGCTCGATCTCACGCTGTTCGAGATACCGCAGCACGAGCACTTCGCGGTCGCGATGCGCGAGCCGTTGCAGCGCCTGCTGCGTGGCATCGATGCGTTCGTCGGGCTGGTTGGCCGGCGGCGCCGCAGGCTCGGCCTGCTCGGTGCGTTCGCCATGCCAGAAACCCAGCAGCCGCCGGCGAACGGCGGCCGCGCGCACGTGGTTCTGCGCCTTGCGCATGGCAATGCGGTGCAGCCAGGTCGTCCACGCCGCATCGCCGCGGAACGATGCACGATGCCGCCACGCGGCGAGCAGCGCTTCCTGCACGATGTCGTCGACTTCCGCCGTGTGCTTGGGCCAGCCGAGCAGGCGATGCACGAGCCGGCGCAGGCGCGGCGCTTGCCCCGTCAACGTGTCCGAGCAGAGTTCGGAACGTGCCGCCGCGGCGGGTGGTTGGGAGGCGTCCCAGGCGGCGAGGATGTGGGCGAGGTCCGTCATGCGGCGGTGTGCGGCATTGGACACTGCGAGGGACTGGGTCTGACAGGTGGCCCGGGAATCTCTCCCAGCAGACCTCGCGCAATGCTCCGCCAGAGGTGGCCGGAGCTCGCCGCCCCACAACCGGCCCCCGTTGCCCCGTTGCCGCTGGGGCGTTGACGGGGGCGGTGGGGTGTGGGATGGTCAAGACAGGGTTGTAGGCGGTTGGAAACGCTCTGGAACTACCGACTCCCGGTGGTTCGGGCACGGTTCGGAAACCTCTCCCAAACCTGATCGGCTGCGCCTTCCCCAATGCAATCCTACTTCGCTGCCGCGGCGCGTGCCGGCGATCGTGTTGCTACCGCCAAGCTCGCCAACAGCCAGTTGTTGCGCGAGGAAATCGCTGCCCGACGGGAAGTGCTGCGCGCGCTGCCCGAGATCGTCACGTTCCACAATACCGACATCTGCAACCTGCGATGTGTGATGTGCCCGCGGCATCTCGGGCAGGGCACACACGCACTCGACGACGATCTGCTGCGCCTGGTCGCCGACGAACTGCTACCGACGGCACTCAAGGCCAACTTCACCAGTGGGGGTGGCGAACCGCTGGGCGTCGGTTTCGAGGTCCTGCTCGAACGGGTGCGGCGGCACGCAACGCGGCTCGACGTGACCACCAACGGCCTGCTGATGACGCGCGAGAAGTTCCTCGCGATGCAGCCGGCACTCGACCATCTCAACGTCTCGGTCGATTGCGTCGTTCCGGCGATCTACGAACGCATCCGCGTCGGCGCCTCGTTCGACAAGCTGGCGGCCAGGCTGGCGCACGTCGCCGAACTGCGCCGCGAGCACCCCGACGGCATGCTGTTCTCGCTGAGCGCGGTGGTGATGGCTTCGACGTTGCCGCACCTGCCGGAACTGATCGCCTTCGCAGCGCGACACGGCGCCGACGGTGTAGTCCTGCAGCGCCTGCAGCACGATGTGATGCCCACGTGGCACGAGGACGTGACCCGACACTTCACCGCGACCGAGATCGAACGTCATCTCGACGCGGCCGAACACGCTGCGCGCGCCGCGGGCATCAGCCTCGTCTCGTCGGGCTTCGGCCGCGCACCGCTGTGGGTGCGACCGGTGCGCAGCAAGGTGCCCGACCCGCTTGACGGCCACGGTATCTGCAGCTTCTTGACGCAGACCTTCACGCTGATGTTCACCGGCGAGGTCTACCCCTGCTGCAAGCCGACCGACTACCGGCTCGGGGACGTGTATAGTGAAAGCTCCTTCGAGATCTGGAATGGGACGCCGTTGCGCCGGCTACGTCGTGCGCACTACGACCGTCAGGGCACCGTCTTCTGTAGTGGGTGCGAGCTGGCGCCGCACCTGCCCGCCCGACCGCTGCCGATCGCGCAGGAAGCGCTGCGCCGCACTCGCCGTTGGATCGACAACCGTCGCAGCGAGCGCAACGATCGACGCCAACGTCCCTCGCGCGCGGCGATCGTCGCACCACCGCCGCACCACCGCATCGACAACGTTGTTAGCCTCGAACTCGCCCGGGTGATCGAGGAGTCGCTGCCGGAACCGCGTGACGTCACCGCACTCGACCGGCGCGATGGCAGCCTTTGGATCCTGCACGCTGGTTGGTTGAAGCACGCCTCAGAACCGCGCGCGGCCGGAGTGCCCGTGTTGCAGTTGAACCCGGCAGGCCAACGCGGCTGCCTGCTCGCGTTCGTGCAGCCTGGCGTGCTGTTGGCGTCGTTCGAAGGCGGCGGCGTCGTGTTGCGCATCGATAGGAACGCCGCCATGCCGACGGCGCACGTCGTGCTGCGGTTGTCGGATGATCGCGCCAGCGTGCGCACCAGTGGCCTGGCGCTCGGTGAGCACGGCGAACTCTGGGTGGGCGAGTACGGCGTCGCCCCGGGATTGCGCTGCGCGATTGTGCACCGCAGTCGGGACCATGGCAGAACGTTCGCGCGCATCGGCTCGCTGCCACCGGCTCGCCACGTGCACGCGATTGCAATCTCCCAAGAACTCGGTCAGGTCCTCGTCACGACCGGGGATCTTGGCATGGAGCGCGCCACGCTCGTCGCGGATCGACACCGCCCGCGCTGGCGCCGCTGGCTTGCGCCGTGGTCGGGTTTCACCGCGATTCAGCCGACCCCCGGATGGACGCACTTCGGCACTGACCTCGAACAGGGCAACGGCCTCGTGCGCATCGCAACGACTCGCGCCGGCGAACCGCCCAAGACGCCCGAGTATCGACACCTGGCCCAGGAGTTTGATCTGCAGGTGCGTCAGATCGAACTGCTGAGCGACCAGACCCTCCTGGCGCTGCTGTCGATGGACGGCGACCTGCACGCGGCGCGCGCCGGCAAGCGCGCGATGCTGCTGCGCTCGGTTGATCACGGTGCGAGCTGGCGGGTCGTGCACCGCTTCGCGGCGGATTGGAGCGACGCGCCCGAGCGCTTCGTGGTGATCGACGAGGATCCGCTCACGCTCGTCACCGACGGCGTCGCCGAAGCTCGCTTGCTTCGGCTACCCGTAGTGACGGGCCACACCGTTCCTGTCGGAACCTCCGTTCCATTGTAGAACCGCCGATATGCAGGGGCCAGCAGCGGCGCATCGCTGCAAGTTGCGGCCAGGACTGTTGGCACAGACTTGAGTCCCAGTATGGAGTCAGCCACACTGCCCGCATGCCGCGCGTGACCTTCCCGCAGGTATTGCAGCGCCACGTCGAATGTCCACCCGTGCAGGTGGCGGGGGCCACGCTGCGTGAAGTGCTCGACGCCGCGTTTGCGATCTACCCGACCGTGCGCAGTTACGTGCTCGACGAGGCCGGTCATCTGCGGCAGCACATGACGATCTTCGTCGACGGCGTGGTGGTGCGCGATCGGGAACGGCTCGCGACCAACGTTCGGTACGATTCGCAGATTGATATCCTGCAAGCTCTCTCCGGCGGTTGAAGGAGACGAAGGAACGCCATGACCCAGCAACTGCTGATCTCGACCCGTAAAGGCCTGTTTGTCGCGACTCGCAAGAAGCGCGATCGCTGGCAGCTTTCGGACCCGGAGTTCCGCGGGGTGCCCGTATCGATGGCGCTGTGGGATGCGCGCGATGGGGCGATCTACGCGGCGCTCGACCACGGTCACTTCGGTGTGAAGATGCATAGGAAGCTCGGCCGGAAGTTCGCAGAACAACCAGCACCCGCGTATCCACAATTGCCGAAGGGTAAGGTCGAGAAGGACAGCAACGGTCGGCCGGTGTCGCGCAAACTCCGGCTCGCCTGGAGCCTCGAATGCGACCCGCGAATGCCCGGTGGCTTGTGGTGTGGCACGATTCCTGGCGGCCTGTTCCATTCCGCGGATGGTGGTGCTTCGTGGAAGTTGGTCGAAGGCCTCTGGAACGTGAAGGCGCGCACGAAGTGGGGTGGCGGCGGCTACGACTCGCCCGGCATTCACAGCATTCTCGTCGATCCGCGCGATGCGAACGTGGTGACGGTCGGCATCTCGAGCGGTGGGGTGTGGCGCACGCGCGATGGTGGCAGCAAGTGGCAGAACGTCGCTACGGGCATGCGCGCTGCCTACATGCCGAAGGCGTTGGCGTACGATCCTGACGTGCAGGATCCGCATCGCCTCGCGATGTGTGCCGCGAGCCCCGATCGCCTTTGGGCGCAGCATCACAACGGCATCTTCCGCATGCAGCGCGATGGGGCGACGTGGCGTGAAGTGAAGGCGAAGGCGCCGAGTCGGTTTGGGTTTGCGTGTGCGGCGCATCCGACCGATCCGGACACCGCGTGGTTCGTGCCCGCGCAGAAGGACGAATGCCGCGTGCCCGTCGACGGCGCGCTAGTCGTGCTGCGCACCAGTGACGGGGGCCGTTCGTTCACCCAATTGCGCGGCGGTTTGCCGCAGCAGCATGCATACGACCTCGTCTATCGCCATGGGCTCGACGTGTCCGCGGATGGTCGTTCGTTGGTGATGGCGTCGACCTCGGGCCGCGTGTGGACCAGTGACGATTCCGGCGAAGGTTGGCGCGAGTTGGCGGCCAATCTGCCGCCGGTCTATGCGGTACGATGGGTGGAAGCATGAGGACTTCGTTCTGGGTGGGCATCCTGTTCGGCACCGTCACAGCATGCACGACGACGCGCGATGACAGTCGGCGCACGCTCGATTGGTTGGATGGCAACCTGGCACCCGCCTCGCACACCGCGCGCATGGTGTTGTTGCCCGTGGCGATTCCGGTCGGGGCCTGCGGGGTGCTGGCCGACACCTTGCTCGTGAATCCGGCTTGCGCCGTCGATGATGCGTGGTGGGACACGGTGGATGTGCTGTGGACATCCCGCGAAGAGTCGACGCTGCGCAAGGCGCTGTTCACGCCGCTCGCGGCGCTGGCCACGCCCGTCGTGTTTGTGGGCGATTGGTTGTGGCGGTGCGTGATTCCGACGCCGCCGAGGTCGGAGGTTGTGCCTGTACCCACGAGTGCACAGAAGCCGGAGGCGAAGTCATGAACGGGCACAGACTCCTGCTTTGGTGCCTTTGCGCGATGCTGCCGGCCTGTGCGTGGGCCCGGCGTGAGAACCGGCCGGTGTGGAATGCGTTTGAAGAGCACCTGGTGCCGCAGTCGCAGGGGGCGTTTCTTGCCACCCTGCCGCTCACGGGTCCGGTCGGGTTGCTGTCCATCGCCGCTGACACCCTGGTGGCGCATCCATTGCAGGTCGTGGACGACGCGGCGGAAGACGCGGCGGACTTGTGGCGGCAGGTCGATCTGGATGCGGACTACTATACGGAAGCCGGTTTTGCCCCGTTGCGGGCCGTGGCCACGCCGGTTTGGTTCTGCTGCTCGTTCGTTGGCCGCAGCTTGTTCGATGTGCCTTCGGCGGAGTCGCGGCGCCTCGATGCGGAGCAGGTGGCGGCGGAACGGCGCGCCGGTGCACTGCAGTGGTTTGCGGCGCTGGTTGCCGGGGGGCACCGGGGGCCGAGGCGATCCTTGCCGGAGAAGTTTGACGCCGAGTTGTTCGCCGCGATGGACGATTGCCTGGCCAAGACCTCGGCGTTGGGGCGGCTCGCCGTGTACCGGGAGGCGTGGAAGAACCCGTCGATGTCCGAGCACGTCGACTGGGGGCTGGCGTTTGCGGACAGCTCGGCCGTAGTGCGCTTTGAGCTCCTGTTGGAGGCGCCGGCGAGCATCCAGGTGCCTGATGCAGTGATGGCGAAGCTCGCGGCGGATCCAGAGGAAGCTGTGCGAACCCTGGCAAAGCAGCCGCGGAAGCGGTGAGCTTCCCGGATGCACGAGATCACCCTGAGCGAAGCCGAAGCCGGCCAGCGCTTCGACCGCTACCTGCGCAAGCTGCTGCGCACCATGCCGCTCGGCGCGATCATGAAGCGGCTGCGGTCCGGGGATCTACGGCTCGAGGGCAAGAAGGCGGATGGCGCGGTGCGCCTGCAGGCCGGCATGGGCGTGCAGTTGCGGCTGCCCGAGGCG
>JADZDL010000227.1 GCA_020851075.1 Planctomycetota bacterium
CTGCTTGGCCTGGTACTCGTGGATGTTCATGGGTTCGAAGGGCGAACAGGCTAGCGAAGCGGCGCCGTGGAGTCGATGGCGCGGGTCCGGTTTCCCCCACGGGGCGCGCGGCGCGGTTCGGGCGCGCCGGCGACCCGGGGTTACTCCCGGGGGAATCGGCGGGAAGCGAAGCACCCCTCACCTACTTGGGCGTCAACGCATCGAGCAGAGCCGTCGAGCGAATCCAGACCACCTCACCATCCTCGAGGATCACCATGTGGTATCCCCGGTACCCGGCGGTGCAGAATGCAAACACCGGGCGCCCCTTGCGGGACGGCGCCGGCCGTTCGGGTGAGGGCGGCATGCCGGGCAGAGCCGCCAGGGCGGGAGTCGCCGTCATGTCCTTCGGAGCTCGCAGGAACGAGCCGACCGATCCGGTCGTGGTGCCTTGCGAACTCGCCCCCGGAGCGTGCGGCGCCAGCAGCGGGTCGGTGTCACCGGCGGGCAGCAGAGGCACGAGGTCCAGAGCGGCGTCCGGCACCTCGCCGCCGTGCTCCGCCCGGTAGCGCACCAGCGCAGCGCCAAGCCGGCGCGCCCGCATCTCCGCGGCGAGCACGCGCTGTTCTCGCAAACGCGTTTCGATCGCCATCGGCAACACCTGGGGCACCAGTACGGTCCCCACGGCGGCAACGGCACTCCATACTGGCCCCATCGTTGGCGCCGCAACCTGAACACCGATTTCGCCCTGCGAGCCATAGAACACCGCGCGGCCCCGGCCGAGCGTCGCCGCAACGTCCCCGCTCAAAGGCAGGTCGCGCGCATCCACGACCTCGGCAACCTGCCACGATGGATCGTTGAGATTCGGCATCAACGCCAGCGCGGTCAGGTTCGTCCCCCAGACCTTCGCAGAGCGTTCGTAGATCGTCTGGCAATCAAACCAGACTTCGCCCAACACCGTGCTGCCCTGCGGCGCAGCACACGGAACCGCGCCGGCATCGGCAAAGACATCTTCCCCTTTGCCCCAGGCCTTGCGTGCGGCGCGGAAGGTCGCCGGGCACTCGGTGACGACGAGCACCCCATCGATCACGCCTAGAGAGGGGCGCAACGCCGGTGGGGCGCCGGCGATGGTCCACATCAGCAACGGCGCCCCGTCAACTTCCTTGCTCTGCAGAGCACCATCCGAAGTGGCTTCCGCCTGCCGCTGCAACTGCGTCATGCAGGCCTGCGGATCCGCCACCCGGAGCGCCAACGCAACGCGGGGATAGAAACTGCCCGGTGGCGGTGCCGCGACCGACAACGAAACCGCGCCGCTGGCTTGCTGTAGAACAGTGCGAACTGGCGCAACCTCGAACTGGTACACCTTCGCATACGCATCGAGCACCACCAACAACCACGCCGGATCCACATTCGCGCGCAACGCGAGGAAGAGACCGTCCAACCGCGGCAGTGCTGGCGCCGCCTCGAGCGGCCGTGCCGGCACGGCACCGTTGCGCGACCCTCGCCACGCCAGACTCTCACGGTAACCCGCAACGTCCCAGCGGAGATTCCAGACCGTGCGGCAGCCCCCGGGGAAGCCGATTCCCTCGGCAATCGCGAGATCCAAAGCCACGGTACGCGGGTTGGCGACCGCGGGAACCGCAACCGCGGGCAGTGCCACGCGCAAAGAACCTCCGCCTTCCACGGCCACCGCAGGCCCCAGTTTCAGACCAGCCAGCTTCCGCCCCGTGGCCACCTGCCGGCCGCGCACAGCCACCCACTCGTCATGGCCCTCGCGCCGCAACCGCCGACTGCCCGGCCACGGTGTGTCCTCCTGCGTCTGCACACCAGCACTTCGAACCTGTGCAGACCACCGCTCATACAGGGTCTCCGCAACTTTCTCATGCGCCGGCTGGAAGTCGATGAGGAGGCCATACTCATCGAGCTGCGGATCTCCCAGCAACACGACGCGTTCGATCTTGGCGAACTCAGCTGCCCCCAACGGCAGGAATGGCATCGAAGGGTTGCAGATCCTGCGGAGCTGCTGGAACTCGATCCAGGCCTCCCCACATCGCTGGCCAATTGCGTGCACCATCGGGGTGAACCCCGGGACATCCGCAAGGGCTGCAAGCCCTGTCGTCTCGGTGCCCCCCACCAGCGGTGCCAACCCAAGCTGCAGCACCATCGCGGCCTCGGTGGGCTGCAGCATGTCCTGCTGGGCCAGGCACGGCGCGCATGGAAGCCATGTGGCGAGAACGGCGGCGAGGGAGCACTGGCGCATCGCCCTCCATTGAGCCCGGCCCCGCGCGCGGCGGCAAGCTCCAACCCCCGCGTCGCGCAGTTCACCGCCGGTCGACGAACGGCACCCGCGCGAGCGCCGATTCGCGCTGCGCCAACAGCACCGCGACGCGATCCGCGAGCGCGATTCCACCCGTAGGCGGCCCCAAAGAGGACCGTTGCCGTATCGCGTCGGCATAGATCGCATCGAGTTCGTGCACGTGCTGCGGCAGGTCGGGTGGCAGTTCCGGGACCTTTTCGCGCAGGTTCGTCCACAGCTCCGGCTCCACCACAAACCGCCGCATCGCCGCGGCGAGCGCGTTGGCATCACCGGCGGCCACCCGCAGACCTCCGTCCCCCGCACGAACGCCCAGCGCCCCGCGGTCCGAGACGATGCAGGGCAAGCCGAGTTCGAAGCACTCGTCGAGTACGATGCCAAACGTCTCCAGGCACGTACTCGGGAACACGCCCACCGCGGGCCGCAATGTGCGCAGCGCTTCGGTCTCGAACCGGCCATGGAACGTGATCGGCAGACCAACACCGGCGGTGCGAAGTTCCTGCTCGAACTGGGGTGTGGCAAAACCACCGAGCACGTGCAGTTCGATGGCGCGCGGCAAAGACTGCGCACACAGCACTCGCATCGCATCGATCAAGACGCGCATGCCTTTGTGCTCGGCCACGCCGCCCCAGAACGCGAACCGCAGAGGTTCGTTGGCGCGGGGCGCAGCGAGTGGCGGCAAGCCTCCGAACCGTCGCCGATACCCAAGGCTCAAGGTCGTGAAGCGTTCGCGCGGCAAACCGAGCGACTGCGCCACCAGGTCCGCCGTCGAAGCGACGCCGACCAGCACCGCGTCCGCCATCGTCAATTCGGCGCGGCTCTGCGCGGCGAACAGTTCGATGCCCGCGTCGATTTCGAACGCGCTCTCATGACCGTACTTCGGCACGCAGTCACGGCACGATGTAGCGTTCAGTGGGCGAAAGCACGCACTGCCATCGGGCCGCAGACGAAACGCGCGCGGGCACGACGCGTAGTAGTCGTGCAACGTCACCACCGCGGGAATGCCGGCGCGCTGCACGATTTCGACGAGGTTCGTCGTGAGTCGGATCCACTGATGGATGTGCACGACCTGCGGGCGATGTTCGCGCAGGAACCGCTCGAGCATCGTTTCCACACCTGGGTGCCAGCTCTTGCTGTACAGATCAAAGAACAGGTCGTCGCGGTGCAATTTGTAGACCGGCACCTCACCAACCCGCAGCGCCTCGATGCCGAGTTGTGGCCAGGGCTCATGGCTACCCGTGAACACCTTCACCGCGTGCCCCGCGGCATGTTGCGCCCCGATCAGGTCCGCAACGTAGGCCTCGACCCCGCCGCGCGTCTCTGGCGCTGCCTGATGGCATAGATGCAGGATGTCCATCGTTGGGCTCAGTTCCGGTATCGCTGCTCGCGCGCGCGGTCAAACTCCGCGCGGCGCGCCAGATAGTGCTCGACGTGCGCAACGTAGGCCTCCATCTCGGCCGTGATGCGCCCACCCAGGTCCGCGGCGTGCGCGCGCAGGACGTCCTGCCAGGCTCGGGCGTCGCGAACCCACGAATGCGGGTGGATCAGGGTGTGCACCTGGCGATGGGTGAACTTCGTACACACACATCCTTCGCGCCAATGGAATCCGCTGTCCCCAAAATAGGGTATGTCGCGCACCAGCGCTGGCTGGTACGCGCACGGGTGCTCCTTGCTGATATCTGTGAGTACCGGCCCCGTCGCAGGTTGATGCTGCGCGATCGAATGCGTGCGGAAGCCGACCAGTTCCTCGAAGGCGCGAATGTCGTTGCGGGTGCCCTGCGTCGGGTCCATGCCCCGTTCGAGGAAGAAGCCCGGCTCATAGTGCAGCCCCACCTCGTGCCCCATCGCGGCCACCGCGCGCACGGAGTCGAGCACGGCGCCATCCATGAGGTTGTAGAACGGCGCGTGGAACCGATAGTAGTACGTGGTGTGAACCCCGAGCGAATGCTCGAGCTCGGCCATACGCAGCGCACTCCATGGCGTGATATCCACGTCATGGCGGATCAGCAGGAAACTGCGATCGGGCACACCGTTGGCCACTTCGCGCACGAGCGGTAACCAATACCGGGACTTAGCCTGCTCGAGCAGGTACCGATAGTGCGGCAGGCTGTAGGCGCAGCGCGGATCCGCGGGCAGATCGAAACCATCGTTCACAACCAACCTCCCGTGTAAGCCCAGGTGCGCGGGTGCAGACGGCAACCACGCTTGCGCAGGAACTCGCGAAACGCGGCCCCCAGCGGCCCCATCGGCCCGCGCACGCGCGGGGGCTCGAGGCCGATGGCGGTGACGTTCGGCGGAACGGCAGCGAACTGCTCGTCCGGGAAGTCCATGGCGACGAGCACGCGTTCGGCCGAAGCTGGCGACCCGGCAAAACTGGCGTTGGCAGAGAACTCCAGTTGATGCTCACCATCGTCGCGGGCGACGACGAGAACCGAGCGGTCCGGGCTGCTCGTCAAGGTGGCCAGGAAGCCGCGCAGCTGCAGCTGCCGCGCAAACTCCGCGACCAACGCCACGGCGCGTTCCGCCGTCTGGGCAGCCGTCAAGGTCTGCGCCGCCGCCTTCATGTCCGTTGCTGGAACACCACCGAAGAGGCGCCCGGCGGGAACCGAGGTGACGACCGAAGAACCGGAGAGGATCACCGCGCCCGCGCCAACTTCGACGCCCGGAAACAGCGTCGCACTGATCCCGATCTGGGCGCCGTCGCCGATCAAAACACCGGCAAACCGACTCGGGTACCCACGCAGCCAGCTGGGACCAAACGAGTGCGTCATCACGACGGCATTGCGCGAGATCACCACCTCGTCGCCGATGCGCAGCGTGCGGCACGGGTTCAGGTGCACGTGCTCGCCAACGAAGCCGTGACTGCCCACGACGAGCTCCGCTTCCGGCTCCATCGCACCACCGCCGCCGATTTCGAGATCGTCCGCGAAGAAGGCGTTGTCGCCAAACTGCAATCGTGTTGCCCGCACGCGGCAGCGCGCACCGAAGTGCAGCAGCGGGCCCGCCGCGAGTTCCTTCGCTTCGATCCTGCATTCGGGCCCAACGAACGCGCGTTCGCCGAGCACGATGCGTTCGGCGAGCAACACCGAACCATTACCGAGCTTGCTGCCTTCGCCGATCTGGGCCCCATGCCGTCGGTAGAGCTGCAACTTGAAGTCCGAGGCGAGCGCTCCAAACGCAACGGCATCGCGCCGCACCTGGGCCAGGAACTCCGCATCGAGTGCGCCCGGTCCGCTGGCTCGCTGGGTCGGGGACTCACAGGCGTGAGGTCCCGCAGCGACTGCGCGTTCGACATCGGCGAGGCGAATGAACCCCTCGGGTCCAGTGCCTACCACGGTCGCCAGATCGATGCCGAGTTCTGCGGCACGGCGGCGCGCAGCAGGTGCCACCGGGGCCATGGTTACCGGCCGCATGGCCCTGGTCTCCTGTCCGGAATTGCTCCCCCCTACGGAATTGGGCTCCACTGCAGCCGGCGCAAACGGCTGTGGCCCGACCTTCATCGACACCGGCTCCAGTGCCACCGCCGCGGCTGGCTTCTGCAGCAGCGCGTGGACCGCGGCATCGTCGCACGACTCACGAACGGCCCCCACGACCGCGATTGGCGCCTGCACGGACACACGCGCCCCGGGCTCACAGAGCTGCCGCAGCATCACGCCGTCGTGTTGGGCTTCGACCTCGAACGCAGCCTTCAAGGTCTCAACCGTGGCGATCGCCTGGCCAGTTTTCACCGCCTCGCCCACCGCCACGAGCCACTCGACGAACAGCACGTCGTCTTCCGCGGTGCCGAGATACGGCAAATGCTGCAGCGCAGCCATCAGTAGTCCTCGGTGAGGTGGCGGGCCATGGTGACGATGTCGGTGGCGTTCGGCATCACGAACTCTTCGAGTTGCGGCGACGACGGCATCGGCGTGTGCGCCGCAGCGACTTTCTGCAGCGGCGCGTGCAACCAGCCGAACACTCGCGGCAACAGAGCGCCGATCAGCGCGTCCCCAACACCCCCTGTCGCGGACCCTTCGTGCACGACGATGCCGCGCCCCGTCCGCTGCAGCACGGCCGCACACGTGTCCAGATCGAACGGCGCCAACGATCGCAGATCGACGATTCCAGCTTCGATGCCCTGCGTCGCCAGCTGCTCGGCAGCCTTGCGACACAGCGGCATACATTGGC
>JADZDL010000228.1 GCA_020851075.1 Planctomycetota bacterium
GGTGAGCAGCACCATCGCCCACAAGAACGAACTGGCGGTGTGGAACTGCCGCCAGTCGAGGTTGCCGCGGAACCGTTCGCCGAGGCCACCGGCGCCGACCGTGCCGAGGGCGATGCCGATGCGCATGTTCACCTCGAACTGGAAGAACGCATAGGTGCGCCAGTCGGGCCAGATGCGCGGCAGGGCGCTATAGACGAAGAGGTCGCGGCGGCGTGGGCCGTGGCCACGTTCGAGCGTGCGGTAGGAGAGGTTGTCGGTGGTTTCCGCGAACACCCGGTGGAGCACGCCGGTGCTGTGCAAGGCGACCGCGATCACGCAGGGTGTGATGCCCTGCTTCCAGAACACGGCCAGCAGCACGACCCAGGCGACTTCGGGGATGGCGCGCAGGAGCAGAGCCAGCAGGCGCGCCAGGACCAGCGTGCACCAGCGCAGCGCCAACACCGCGGTGGGCAGTCGTTCGCCCGTGAAGCGGCCCGCTTCGATCTGGAAGGCGACGGAACCCGGATACGCGAGGGCGCCGGCAGCCAACGTGCCGAACACCGTGGCGAGCATCGCGATGGCGAGCGGCACGATGCTGTGGTGCAGCACGGAGCCGAGGGTCGCAGGGCTACAGTCCGGAACCACCAGCGAGGTGCTGAACTCGCGTACGAAGGCCCAGTCGATGCGCTGCAGTTCGCGTTGGACGCGCTCGATCGATGGCCACAGGTAGGCGATCGAGCTGGCGAGGATCGTGAGCACGGCGAGCGCGGCCAGGGCGCGGCGCGCGGCACCGGCG
Source organism: Planctomycetota bacterium (assembly GCA_020851075.1). Classification (GTDB taxonomy): domain Bacteria; phylum Planctomycetota; class UBA1135; order UBA1135; family UBA2386; genus JADZDL01. The sequence goes on from JADZDL010000228.1 coordinate 776, forward strand.
ACGGGGCCCACGGGGCGCCTCGCCCGCGGGTGGTTGGGATCGATACGGAGCTGGCGGCGCCACAGGTTGGCGAGCAGGTCGACGGTGGCGGTGACCACGAGCAGGTAGAGCAGCACGGTGGCCATGCGCGCCCAATTGCCATCGCTGTATTCGTCCCACAGCGCGGTGCCGAGGCCACCGCCGCCGACCACGCCGATGACCGAAGCGTTGCGCACGGCGCATTCGGTGCGCATGAGCACAAACGACTGCGTGGCGCGCGCGCCGAGCGGTTGGATGCCGTACAAGAACACCTGCAGCCGAGAAGCGCCGGTCGAACGCAGCGCGGCGTAGCGTTCGCCGGGCACGTTGTCCCACTGTTCGCTGAGCACCTTGCCGAAGATGCCGGCCGTGCTGATGGCGATCGCGAGTACGCCCGTGATCGCGTTCTGTCCGGTGATGCTCGCGAGCACGATGGCCCACAGGAAATCCGGTACGCCGCGCATCACGTCGAGCAGCAGGCGGCCGAGTTCGAGCCAGACGCGCGCGACTGCGTAGGGTAGGCCGCGGGTGACGTCATCCCCGAGGACCACGCTGCGGGTGCTGCCGAGGGCGATCGGGTCGGCCAGCACGAGCCCGATCGCGACACCGAGCAGCGCTACGGACAGCGTTTCGATGGCAAGCCCGAAGCAGCGTTGCAGCATCGCCGGCGACAGGTCGGGAGCCGCAAAACCGCCGAGGTAGGTTGCCCACCGTTCGCACGCGGCGCGGAACGCGGCCCAGCTCGAAATCGCATCGAAGTTCCAATCGAGTGCCCAGGCACTGGCGAACAACAACACCGCGAGGGCGAGCAGCAGGCGTCGCGTCGTGCGTGGGGGCGGCGGCAAGGTCGTGGCAGCCGTCATCCTTGGGCGCTGCGCGGCAGGTCGACTTCGCCGAGGTTCAGTTCGTCGAGGTTCAGGGTGCGGTATTCGGCGCCGTACACTTCGTGCAGCAGTTCGCGCGACAACTGGCTCGGCGGTCCATCAAAGACCAACCGGCCGCCGCGCAGCGCGAGCACCCGGTCAAAGCCCTCGGCGAGCAGGTCGAGCGAGTGCAGGCTCGTGATCGTCGTGGTATTGCCCGCGGCGATGCCGAGCAGGAGCCGGATCACGTCGCGGCCAAGCCGGATATCGAGCGCACTCACGGGTTCGTCGGCGAGCAGGATGCGCGGCGCCTGCACGAGCAGGCGCGCGATCGCTACGCGCTGCTGTTCGCCGCCGGAGAGTTCGTCGGGCAACGCCCACAGGCGGTTGCCGAGTTCGACGCGCTGCAAGGCCGCGTGCGCGACTTCGATCTGTTGTGGCCACACCAGCGACCACAACGAACGTAGCAGCGACCAGTGGCCCAGACGCCCCATGAGCACGTTGTGGGCGACGCGCAGGCCGGGCACGAGATTGTCCTGCTGGTGCAGGAACCCGACCTGCCGGCGCAGGTTGGCGAGGGCTCGCCCACGCAGTTGGCCCGTCGTCATGCCGAGCACGCGCACGGTGCCCGCGGAGGGCCATAACACGCCGGCGATGAGCCGCAGCAGCGTGGTCTTGCCGGCTCCGGACGGGCCGATCAGTGCCACACGTTGGCCGCGTGGCACACGCAGATCGAGAGGTCCCAGCAGGACCTTGTCGCCGATACGCTTCTCGGCGCCGAGGAACTCGAGGTCGGGTTCCGGCCCCGCGGCAGGCATGGTGATCGTGCCCGCGCGGGCAGGAACCGCTTCGCTCACTGCAGGAAGCCCTTGGGCAGCGAGTCGCGGACCTTGCGGATGCTCTCCCACTGTTCGTTCTTGGCCGTCTCGAACTTCTTGCACTTCCACGCGTCGAGGATTGCCTTCTCCTCAGGCACGGCGGCGTCGAGCTTCGTGAACGCTTCGTTGATCTTCTTCATCATCGGTTCGCCGATGCGGTTGTGGCCTACCCACGCGTAGTCGACGTATTCGGGCGTCGTGAAGACGATCGGAGCGGCGGTCTTTTCTTCGGGCTTGGCGCCGTCGTAGTACGAGTAGTTGAGCGCGCCGAGGTCTGCGGCGCCGCTCGCCACGGCCTTCAACGTGGAGGAGTGCCCACCGGAAGCCTGGTAACCCGCATCGCCCTTGAACGACAGGTCAGGGTTGATTCCGGCCTCGGTCAGGAAGAAGCGCGGCATCAGGTGGCCCGAAGTCGAGTTCTTGTCGCCGAACGTGAACGTCAGGTCCTTCGCGATGGGCGCAAGGTCCTTGAGGCTCGCCAGCGTCTTGATGTGCCCGGCTTCGATCGCCTTCTGGTTGGCGATGAAGTAGGTCTTGAAGTGCAGGTCGATATCGCGCGTGGCGATCACGTGTACGGCACCCTTGCCAGCGTCGATGGCGTCGACCGTGGTCTTGCCGCCTAGCCATACGAAGTCGACCTTGTTCGAGATCAGGCTGTTCACGCACATCGCGTAGTCCGTCGACGGCTCGTAGTGCACCGGCACCCCGAGTTTTTTCGTGAGCAGGGCTTCGAGGGCCTTGGCGCTCTCGGCGAGGGTGGCCTTGTTGAAGTCGGGCAGCACCGAGAAGTGCAGTTCCTTCGGCTGCGGCACCGCCGCGGCTTCGGAGCTGCAACCGGCAAACAAGAACAACGACGCTGCAAACAGCGGAACGGTAGTACGCATCATGTGGGGGACCCTGCGGTTGGTGGGTAGGGTGACGGAAGTTGCGCCCCGGCAATCGGGTCGCGAAGGCGTTCTGGACGGACCGGTCCCGCGCGGCGACCATGAGGGCCCCCGAACAGCTCCTCGCCTCGGCTCACGGCCGGGCAGTGGGAGCGCTTCATTGCGCCCCCTTGGGGGCGCTCGATGGTGGAACGGGTCGCATGGATGGCTCAAGGCCACAAAGGCCGAGCGCGCTCATGGGACCCGGGCAAGGGGAGGCTTGCAAGCCCTACCGAGGGCCAGGCGGGCCATACGGGAAGGAATCCTGCCATTCGCTTCGAGCCTGGGATTCCGCGATCAGGTGGTTGCCGCGGCGCGGTAGGCGCGTTCGTGCCCCTCGGCACAGGCCTGCCACGTAAACCCGGCCGCGCGGGCGCGCCCCTTCTGCCGCAGGTCGGCGCCTCGTTCGGGCGATTGCAGCACTTCGGCGAGGGCTGTGGTGACCGCCGCCGCGGATAGCTCCGACAGCGCCACCGCGGCATCACCGCAGAGTTCGGGCAGGCTGCTCACGTTCGCGATGATCACAGGCACACCCGCGGCGAGCGCGTCGGCGACGGCAAAGCCAAACCCTTCGTAGGCCGAGGGGGAGACGAACGCGTCCGCACCGGCATACACCGCGGCGAGGTCGTCCTGGTCGAGGTGCGGGATCCACAACGCCGTCTCGTCGCGCGCGATCTCCCGCAGCGCCGCGTCGGCGAGCCAACCCTTGCGGCCGACCACCACGGCGCGGTGCGGCAGGCCCCGTTGGCGCAGCGCGCGCACTCCCTGGATCACGAGGTCGACGTTCTTGCGCGCCTGCAGGGTGCCCACGTGCAGAACGTAGTGGGCGGGCAGACCGAGCCGCTTCCCGACCTCGGCGAGCCGTTCGTCACTGACCCTCGCCGCTGGATCGATGCCGTGCGGCACCACGTGCACACGTTCGCGCACTGCCGGGTGGTAGTGCACGAGGTCCTTCGCGGTGGCCAACGATGGCACGACGATCGCCTGCGCCTTGTGCACGGCATGCTTCGTCGCGCGGCACAGGAAGGTGCGCGAGAACAGGCCGAACGTCTGCGGCACCGTGTGGTAGGCGAGGTCGTGCACGGTGACCACGGCGGGCACCTGCAGGCCGAACGGCAGCGCGTTCTTGGTGTCGTGGTAGACGTCGGGCCGCAGTCTGCGCAGCGCGCGCGGCACGGCCCAATGTTGCCAGCGCAGGCGGTCGAGGCCGCCGCGCATCGGCAGTTCGACCACTTCGACGCCAGGCGAGCTCACGAGGTCCGGGCGGTCGGTCAGCACGGACAGGCGGAGCTGGTCGCGGCTCGCCAGCGACGCGACGAGTCGACGACCGTAGGTGGCTGGGCCACCGGTTGTGCCGCAGAGAACGGCGATGGCTATGTGCAGCCGCGGCATCGCGCTTGTTCGTAGCGGGCGCGCCGCCGGGGCGCCAGCGAGATCAGACGCGAGATCCGACGCGAGATCCCAGCGGGGTCACGCGCGCACAAAACTCGCGAGCCACAGATCGCGCGCATACGGCAGATCGGCGGCGGTCGTCTGCAGAACGAAACCATGCCGCAGAAACTCGCGGCGCAGCGCCCCGAGGCGCACGGCAAAGCGCGTTGGCGCGCCGCCACCGAGCTGGCGCAGGCGCCGTTGCAGGTGGTGGAAGCTGCACGGATGGAAGAAGCTCACGACGACGAACCGGCGCGCCGTGCGGCAGGCTTCGGCGAGCGCCTGTTGGCGCAGTTCGGGCGCCAGGTGGTGCAGGAAGCGGAACATGACGACGCCGTCGACGCAGCCGTCGGCAAACGGCATCGCCAAGGCATCGGCGGCCGTCGAGGGTGCTGGGTGCTCCGCGGCGGCACGCGCCTGCCGCAGCATCGCCACGGCTCCATCGCCGTGTACGACGCGGTGGCCGAAACGTTCGCGCAGCATCGGCAACAGGCGGCCCGCACCACAGGGCAGGTCGAGCACGGTCTCGCCGGGGCGGCCGGGCCAGACGCGCGCGAGCATCGCCTGTTCGCGCAGGTCGCGTTCGGGATTGCGCGTGGCATAGGCCACACTCTTGCCCGCCACTTCGTAGCGCGCGGCGGTTGAGAACGGTGGCAGCCGACCGAGTAGACCGCGCACCTCGTCGCCGCGGCCCGCCGCGCGCACGAGCCGTACGGCAAATCGCAGCGCCTGTGGCCATGAAACCGGCAGTTGCCGCACGGAGCGCGCAAACCGCCGCAGCACGCGCACGAGCACCCGCCGCGGCACAGCCCCGGGGCTGCCGAGTTGCCCGTTGTGCAGGTCGAGCACGGCCAGCTGCCACGCCCCGGCCTCGCCGGCGACGAACACGTGGTCGGCACTGAGGTCGGGCAGCAAGAACCCATCGCGCAACAATCGCCCGCAGTGGTTCGCCACGGTGGGCGCGAGTCCCGCCGGCAGGGTTCCCTGCGCCAGCAGGTCGGCCAGCGAAGTCCCTTCGAGCGCGCGGCACAGGTAGAACGACTTCGCGCCATCGCGCCCGTACGCGACTGGCACCGGCGTCGCCTGCCCGGCGGCTCGCAGCGCCTCGGTCACGCGCAGTTCGCGTTCGGCATCCGAACTCGCGAACGGCCGGCTCAGCGCGAAGTGCAGGCGGTTCTTCCACTGCGTCCTACCAAACACCTTGAGGAACCAGACGCCGCCTTCGGTCTCGATGCGCACCACGTGGCGCAGGCGGTTCTTCGGCCCGGCGGGGCTGCCCGGCAAGGCCAGGGTGGTGGCCAGATCGGCAAAACGGCGCCGTTCCAAGGGGTCGTTGCTGCACACTTGCCAGGATGCCACCACGGGTGCAGAGCCTAGCGTCTGCGCAGAACGCTTGCCGCACGTCGTTCCTGGATCCATGATCGTCCCATGAAGAAGCCGGTCGTGTCGCGCGAGCTGCTCGCGAAGTTGCCCAAGTCGGACCTGCACCTGCACCTCGATGGCAGTCTGCGGCTGCCGACCTTGATCGAGCTCGCCGCCACGCACGGCGTGAAGCTGCCGAGTTCGACGCCCGAGGGCCTGCTGGAGCTCGTCTTCAAGCGCGCCTACAAGAACCTGCCCGAGTACCTGCGCGGCTTCGAGTTCACGGTCGCCTGCCTGCAGGACGCCGAATCGCTCGAACGTGTCGCCTACGAACTCGCCTGGGACTGCCGCCGTGAGAACGTCTTCTACATCGAGGTGCGCTTTGCCCCGCAGCTGCACGTGCGCGGGGACTTCCGCGTGCGCGATGTGCTGCGCGCCGTCTGCCGCGGGCTCGAACGCGCGAAGAAGGAGATCAACGCGGCCCCCGAGGTGAAGTCCGGCGCGGTGCCGCGCTTCGAAGCCGGCGTGATCGTCTGCGCCCTGCGCTTCTTCCTGCCGGTCTTCAGCGAGCACTACCGCGCCTACTTCGAAGCGCTGCCGACGGCACCGGCGAGCGAGATCTACGCGCTCGCGTCGCTCGAACTCGCGCGCGCCGCGGTGCAGGCGGCTGAGGAGGACGGACTGCCGGTGGTGGGATTCGACCTCGCGGGCCAGGAACGCGGTTTTCCGGCCAAGGACCATCAGGCGGCCTACCAGCTCGCGCACGAACACTTCCTCGGCAAAACGGTGCACGCGGGCGAGGATTACGGGCCCGAGTCGATCTTCCAGGCGATCACCGATTGCCACGCCGACCGCATCGGGCACGGCACGTGGCTGTTCAGCCAGAAGCACCTGCGCGACAAATCGATTGTCGACAAGAAGCGGTTTGTCGACAAGATCGTGCGCTACGTGGCCGATCGGCGCATCACGCTCGAGGTGTGCCTGACGAGCAACCAGCAGACGATTCCGGAGCTGCGCGACGACCTGCGCAAGCACCCGTTCAAGAAGATGCGCGAAGCGCGCTGCAGTGTGACGTTGTGCACGGACAACCGGCTGGTGTCGCGCACGACAATGACCGATGAGGTCGAGAAGGCGGTGGGCGCGTTCGGGCTCGATCCGCGCGCGCTCAAGGACGTGCTGATCTATGGGTTCAAGCGCTCGTTCTTCCCGGGGACCTATCCGGAGAAGCGCGATTGGGTGCGGTCGGTGCTGAACCACATGGAGGATGTGTTCCTGCAGGCCGGGCACGATGTGAGGGCGGGGCGGCGGGTGTAGGGGGATCCAAGGCCCGGATCGGGGTGGCGGCTTGCGCCGCAGGCCTCCCTCGCCAATGATCCCGGCATGCGCGCTCTCGCCCTCGTCCCGTTGGTGCTGTTCGCCGGCTTCTCCCTGGCTCAGGAACCGGCTGCCCAGGAACCCGCCGCGGGCGCGGCTCCGGCCAAGGCGGCGGTCGACTTCAGCAAGCAGGTAGCACCACTGCTGATGCAGCGCTGCATCGAATGCCACGGCCCGAAGGAGCAGAAGGGGGACCTTCGCCTCGACTCGCGCGAGGCCGTGTTCCCGAAGGGCGCCGAAGACAGCTGGACCGTCACGCCGGGCAAACCCGACGAGAGCGAGCTGATCCACCGCATCGGCCTGCCACTCAGCGATGAGGACATCATGCCCAACAAGGGTGAGCCCTTGACCAAGGCCCAGCAGGAGTTGCTGCGCCAGTGGGTGGCCGAGGGGGCGCACTGGGATGATGCGGGCGACAAGGCCATTGCGGAGGCTCTGGCGGCGCAGGTGCTGCCGAAGATCACGTTCGATCTGCCGGAGGTGGATGCCGCCCAGCAGGCCGCCATCGACAAGGCGATCGCGGCGCTGCGGGAGAAAGGGGCGGTAGTGCAGCAGGTTGCCGCGGATACGCGCGCCGTCGACGTCAACTTCTCGCTCTTGCGCGACAAGGTCGGCGATGCCGAACTGGCGATGTGCGAGCCGTTGGCGCCCGTGCTCGTCTGGCTCAATGTCTCGCGCACCGCGGTCACCGATGCGGGCATCAAGCATCTCGCGGGGTTTGCGCAGCTGCGGCGGCTGCACGCGGCGAACACCGCGATCTCGGACGCGGGTTTTGCGAAGCTCGCCGGGCTTGCCAAGCTCGAATACGTGAACGCCTATGGCACGGGCCTCAGTGATGCGGGCCTCCTGGGACTGGCCGGCTTGCCGCACCTGAAGCAGGTCTATGCGTGGCAGAGCAAGGTCACCGCCGACGGCAAGAAGGCGTTGCTTGCCAGGTTGCCGGGCGTGCAGGTGGATCTCGGCGACTACGTCGAAGAACGCCTCGCCGCCGCCCAGAAGGAGATCTCGGAACGCGAAGCGCGCAACAAGCCCGTGAACGAGATGTGCCCCGTGCTCGACAAGCCGATCGATGCGGCGTTGTTCGTTGAGTACGAAGGTCGTCGCATTGCGTTCTGCTGCGCGAAGTGCAAGGCGGCGTTCCAGAAGGACCCGAAGAAGTACCTCGAGAAGCTGCCGAAGTGATTGGCGTAGGATAGGGAATGACTCGGAGCGCCGGGGAACATCTTTGCGAACGTGCGCCTGGGAGTCCCGGCGTGTCTTCTCGTCGTGAATCGGGCCTGTTTGCCGTGCCTATGTTTGGGCTCGCGCTTGGGTTGCTCGTGCTCGTCATTGGCCTGCACGCCTGGCCCTGGGTCGTCGACGACGCCTACATTTCCTTGCGCTATGCCCGGCGCTTCGTGGCCGGGGAGGGCCTCTCCTGGACCGATGGCGAACGCGTCGAGGGTTACTCCAACCTGCTGTGGGTGCTGCTCACGGCCGGTTTGGGATGGCTCGGCATCGACTGGGTCACCGCGGTTCGCGTTCTTGGCCTTGTCTCGACGGCTGGAACGATCGCCCTCATGTCGTTTGGAGGTGCGTTGGGGCGGTCGGGGCCAGGGCGCGGGGCAGTGCTCGTGTTCGCTTCGTTGGGGGCGACCGCGGTCTGGGCGATTGGCGGACTCGAAGTGCCGTTGGTCGCCTGCCTGCTCATGGCCCTCGTGGTTGCCTTGCAGCGCGCCTGCCTCGCCACGGCGCCGGTGGCGCGCCTTTGGGCCATGTGGGGAGTCGGCGCGCTGCTATCGCTCTTGATCCTGGCGCGACCCGAAGGGCCCTTGTGGGCGGCGTTGGCTGCCGTCACCGTGTGGTGGTGTCGACCAAGTGGGGCTGCGGCCGGCGGCGAGAACGGCAACGCAACCGGCTGGTTGTCGATGGGGATCCTGGTGCTTGGACCGCCGGTGCTGACCCTCGGCTTGCTGACCGGGTTTCGCCTCGCCTACTACGGCGACTGGTTGCCAAACACGGCCTACGCCAAAGCCGCGGGATCGGCCGACAGTCGCCGGCTTGGGCTCTCGTACCTTGGATCGGCCTTGCTGGCGACGCGGGCGCTGGCCCTGCCGGCTCTGCTGGGCCTTGGCGCGGGTCTCTGGCGCGCGAGGCGAGAACCGGCGTTTGTGTTCTCCTGCCTCGGCCTCGTGGCCTGGTGTGGTTATCTGGTGCAGGTTGGCGGCGACTCGTTTCCGCGCAGCCGGTTGTTCGTGCCAGCGCTCGTGCCGATGACCATCCTGGCGGCGAATGGGTTCCAGCTGCTAGCGACCCTGCTCAGGCTCCGGCACGCGGCCTGGGTTGCCGTGGTGGCCATGGTGAGCCTCGGGGTGTGGGACGCGTGCCGACGCGTCGAGGATACTCGCCAACAACTCACCGATTGGGAGTGGGAGGGAATCGCCGTGGGGACCTGGTTGGGCCAGGCCTTCCCGGAGCGCCCCTTGCTGGCGGTCGATGCGGCGGGCGCGGTGCCGTTTGCGAGCAATCTGCCGTGCCTGGACCTGATCGGGCTATGCGACGCGACGATCGCACGTTCCCCGGTGCCCGCGGGGTGGCAATTCCGGGCCGCGCACTCGCGCGGCAATGGCGCCTATGTGTTCGCGCGCCAGCCGGACCTGTTGTTGTTCAATATCCCCCCGGGGTCGCCGCAGCCGATGTGGATCAGCGGCTTGCAGTTGGAGGCGATGCCCGAGTTCCTGGCGGAATACCGGTGTGTCATCTTCCAGACGGCGGCGGCGCAATCGAGCCGTGGGGAGACCGATCGCAAGGTCACGCTCTGGGCGCGGCTTGGGGGCAAACTCGGGCCCTACGTTGGCTCGGCGGCGGAGGGGGCTTTGGGAACGGCCAAGGTCGTGGTGCCTGGGTTCTGGTTTGGGGGGTACCGACAGCCGCGGTCGATCGCGTTCTACGGGCGTCACCCACAACCTGGCCAGACGGAGTTCGAGGCGTGGTTTACCGCGGCGAATGTCGCCCTCGAATGGTGGAAAGCGCCGGGCGTCGTGGGGCGGTTCTCGGCCGAACGTGGGCGCGTCGTTGGCGAGGTGCAGCGCGCGGGGCGGCATACGCTGCGCGATCTGGCCTTGGCCCCGGGGCTCTATACGATCGAAAGTGATCTGCCGGCGGCCGTGCACTTCGAACTCGCGGATGCGCGGGGCCGGCCACTGCCGCAGCGCGAAGGTCGGTGGGTCGTGGAGCCGGTTGTGGGGGGCACGCCGCGAGTCGATGCGACCTGCGACGTGCCGCCGGCGGCGTTGCCACTCTGGATTGATCGAGTGACCCTCGTGCGCCAGGACTGATGCCGATCAGTGGTGGTGGTGCCCACCCGGACCGTGCGCGTGCCCGTGCTTCTTCTCGTCGTTGGTCGCGCGGCGCACGTCCTTCACTTCGATCTTGAAGTTCAGCCGCTGGCCAGCCATCGGGTGGTTGGCCGACACAACGACATTGTCCCCGGTGATCGCGCGGATCCAGACCGGCATCTGCTGGCCGGTGCGGGCGCGTGTCTGGAACGACATGCCGACCTTGAGTTCCACGTTGGGCGGGACCTGCGTCTTCGGCACCGTCTGCTCCGCGGTCGGGTCGTATTCGCCGTAGCCGTCCTTGGCTTCGACGACGACCTCGAGGGTGTCGCCGACGTTCTTGCCGGCGAGCTGGCGTTCGAGGCCCGGCACGATGTTGTGGGCACCGTGCAGGTAGGTGAGGGGATCGCCTCCGAACGAATCGTCGGCGATCGAGCCGTCGTCGAGGGTCAGGCGGTAGTGGATGGTCACGACGTGACCGTCGGCAATCGCGGGTTTCATCAGGCCAAGAAGCGTAGGGGCAAGTTCCTGCGGAGAACAGCCAATCGCGCGAACGGGCGGGCCCAGCCGATGCCAAGGGCGGTCGCGCGCGGGCTGGCGGGAGGGCTCGGGCCCCCTACGGAGGATTCCGTACTCAGATATCGAGGGCTGGCGCCGATCTCTGCCGCACGAGAACTTCACCGAGGAGGAAGCATGGTGCTATTGGAATGGAGCAAGAGCCTGGACCTGGGAGTGGCCGCGATGGATGCCGAGCACAAGGAGCTCGTGGCAGCCATGAACAAGATCCACGAGCTGGATGGCCGTGGGGCGGACAAGACGACGGTCGACACCGCGATCCAGCGGCTCGTCGCCCTCACCAAGAAGCACTTCTCTGACGAAGAGAAGCACATGGCTGCCATCGGGTTCCCGGACCTGAAGCGCCACGCGATGATCCATCAGGACATGCTGAAGAAGGTGGGCACGCACTACGAGGCCTTCCAGGCGGGCAGCGGCAAGGTCGACAAGGCGTTCTTCGACTTCCTGGTCTACTGGCTGGGCGCCCACATCAAAGGCATCGACCGCCGTTATGCCGACCACAAGGCGCCCGCGAAGGTGTGACCGGTGTGAGGTAGGGATGGCGGGAATTGCGCGCGGGATGAGGCGAGGGCCTTTCCTTGCTGGCGCCGATCGCGCATAACTGCGCGGCCCCTCTCCCAAACCTCACTAGCCGTTGAGCTCAGAGACCTTCCGGCGCCTCCTCGTCGAGGCGAACCTGCTCGATCGCGATCGCCTCGCCAAAGCCGAGGCGGCATCGTCCTCGCGCGGTACCCCGCTCGAACGCACGATCGTCGCGCTCAACCTCGCTGACGAGGTTGCGGTGTGGCGCGTGCTGGCGAAGGCCTACGGCCTCAAGTTCGTGGACCCAGGCAAGCTCGCCCCGCAGGCGGAAGCGCTGGCCAAGATCCCGAAGGAGCAGGCCGAACAGAACGAGGCGTTGCCCGTGTTGTTCAAGGATGGCGTGCTCTGGATCGCCATCGACGATCCGCACCGCACCTTCGTCGCCGACAACCTCTCGTTCCTGGCCGGCTGCTCCGTGCAGTGCGCGCTGATGCCTCCGCAGGCGCTCAAGCAGGCGCTGCGCAAGCACGTCGGCAGTGGTGGTGGCGCCGAAGCGACCGGCAAAGGTTCTGCGGTGGCCGCGGCGGAGGGGGAGGATGCGCCGATCATCCGCCTCGTCGGCAAGACCGTCGAAGAAGCGCTGCAGCAGCGTGCGTCGGATATCCACATCGAGCCGTTCCAGCAGCGTATGCGGGTCCGCTACCGCATCGACGGCGTGCTGAAGGAGATCGCCTCGCTCGATATCGCGCTGCTGGCCCCGATGACCTCGCGCCTGAAGATCATGGCGGGGCTCGATATCGCCGAGAAGCGCAAACCGCAGGACGGGCGCATCGCCTTCAAGGCGCAGGGGCGCGATATCGACATCCGCACGTCGGTGCTGCCCGCGAGCCACGGCGAGACGATCGTCATGCGTCTGCTCGACAAGGAGCGTGGCCTCATGAGCCTCGAAGCCCTGGGCTTTGAGGGGCAAGACCGCGAGCGCTTCCAATCGATCATTGCCCGGCCGAACGGCATCGTTCTCGTCACCGGGCCCACGGGTTCGGGCAAGACGACGACGCTCTACGCCGCGCTGAAGCAGCTCAATCGTTCGGACGTGAAGATCATCACGGCCGAGGATCCCGTCGAGTTCAATATCGGCGGCATCAACCAGTGCCAGGTGAAGTCGCGCATCGGCCTGTCGTTTGCGCGCATCCTGCGCGCCATGCTGCGCCAGGCGCCCAATGTGATCCTGGTCGGTGAAATCCGCGACAAGGAAACCGCGGAGATCGCCGTGCAGGCCGCGCTCACGGGCCACCTCGTGTTCTCGACGCTGCACACCAACGACTCCGCCTCGGCGATCACCCGCCTCGTCGACATGGGGGTAAAACCCTTCCTCGTCGCGGCCTCGGTGCAGGCTGTGCTGGCGCAGCGTCTGTTGCGCGTGGTCTGCAAGGACTGCCGCCAGCGCTACGATCCTTCCGACACCGAACTGCGCAGTCTCGGCATCGATCCGGCCAATACGCGCGATGCCACGTTCTATCGCCCGGGTGGTTGCCCCGTGTGTGAACACTCGGGCTACCGCGGCCGGCTTGGCATCTACGAGTTGCTGCAGATGGACGAGACGCTGCGCGAGATGACGTTCCGCGGCGAGCCGATGGTGCGCCTGCGCGATTACGCGTGGCAGTCCGGTGGCATGTCGACCTTGTTGCAGGACGGTGTGCGCAAGGTGATGGCGGGGCAGACGACGATCCCCGAGTTGTTGCGCGTCGTTGCCGCCGTCTAGTCTGTAAACCCCAATCGCATTCGATTCCCGCATGGACATCTTCGCCTTGATGGATGCTGCGCACTCGCGCGGCGCTTCCGACTTGCACGTCTCGGTGGGACGCCGGCCCGTCCTGCGCCTCGGTGGTGGTCTCGTCGAGATCGGCGATGCCGTGATCACGCCCGAGGACACGATAGCGATGGCCAAAGCCGTCGCTCCGCAGCGCAATTGGGAAGAACTCGAACGCGGTGGCACGACGGACTTCGGTTACGCATTTGGCGACAAGTGCCGGTTCCGTGTCAGTCTGCTCACGCAGAAGGGCTCGCGCGGCATCGTCATGCGGCAGATCCCGCAGAAACTGCTCACGTTCGAACAGATCGGCCTGCCCGAGTCCGTGCACGACCTGCTGCACCTGCACCGCGGCCTCGTGCTCGTCACCGGGCCCACGGGCTCCGGCAAGACGACGACGCTCGCGACGATGCTCGATTGGATCAACAAGAACCGCGACGTGCACATCATCACGATCGAGGATCCGGTCGAGTACTACCACAAACACCAGAAGTCGCAGGTGACGCAGCGTGAGGTCGGCACCGACGTGCCGTCGTTCGCCGAAGCGATGCGCCGCGCGCTGCGTCAGGATCCCGACGTGATCCTGCTCGGCGAAATGCGTGATCTCGACACGACCTCCGCGGCGATCACCGCGGCGGAGACGGGCCACCTCGTCTTTGGCACGTTGCACACGACCGGGGCTGCCCGCACCGTCGATCGCATCATCGACCAGTATCCGAAGGAGCAGCAGGAGCAGATCCGTTCGCAGCTCGCCCAGTCGCTGGTGGCAGTCATCTCCCAGATCCTCATCCCGTCGGCCAGCGGCGGCCGGGTGGCGGCATTTGAGGTCATGCTCAACAACCCGGCGATCGAGAACCACATCCGCAAGTGCGAGACGTTCAAGATCCCCTCGGTCATCCAGACCAGCCGGCGGCAGGGCATGGTGCTCATGGATGACTCTCTGCTCGAACTCTGGCGCGGTGGCCGCATCACGAAGGAAGTGGCGCTCGAACGCTCGTTTGATCGCAAGGCCTTGTTGGTCCGCATGGGCGGCGGAGCGGCGGAGTAGCGATGGCACCCAGACGATTGCTCGGGCAGATCCTCAAGGAGTTTGGCCTCATCCACGAGGGCATGGTCCAGGAGGCGTTGCAGGCGCAACGCGACAAGGGCGGCCGCATCGGCGAGATCCTCATCGGCATGAAGTGCATCGAGCCCGCGGACCTCGCGAAGGCGCTCGCGACGCAGGCCGGCCTCGCCTACCACGATCTCACCGCCTCGCCGCCCGCGCCCGAAGCGATCGGCAAGCTCGACCTCGCCACGGCGCGCGCGTTTGGCGTGTTGCCGGTGAGTCTGCAAGGCAAGGTGCTCACGGTGGCGATCGGGGATCCGGCCAACGCAGCGATGCTGAGCGACATCGGTTTTACGACCGGTTGCGAAGTGAAGGGCGTGGTCGCCGATGCGGGCCTGATCCAGCAGGGGCTCGACAAGTACTACAGCGACGACGCGAGCCAGCAGAAGCAGCGTATGCAGCAGCTCGTGCAGGAGCTGCAGCAGCAGGGCGGCAAGTTCGACCTCGAGGACAAGGCCGCGATGGCCAAAGCCGCGCCGGTCGTGAAGCTGCTCAACTACATCCTCTACCAGGCGATTCGCGACAAGGCGTCGGACATCCACCTCGAACCGTTCGAGTCTGACTTCAAGATCCGGTATCGCGTCGATGGTTCGCTGTTTGAACTCGAAGCGCCGCCGCCACACCTCGCCGAAGCGCTCATCGCTCGCGTCAAGGTCATGGCCGACCTCGATATCGCCGAGACGCGTTTGCCGCAGGACGGTCGCATCGAACTCACCGTGGGCGGGCGCTCGGTCGACCTGCGTGTCTCGACGTTGCCGACGATGTTTGGCGAATCGACCGTGATGCGCATTCTCGATCGTTCGGTAGTGTCGCTGAGCCTCGACAACCTCGGTCTGCTGCCGCACACGAAGGAACACCTGCGGCGGTTTGTTGCCTTGCCGCACGGCATCGTGCTGGTGACCGGCCCGACGGGCTCGGGCAAGACGACCACGTTGTACGCGATGCTCAACGAGGCGAACACCGAGGACACCAAGGTGATCACCGTCGAAGACCCGGTCGAATATGACCTCGAAGGCATCATCCAGGTCCCGGTCAACGAGGAGATCGACGTCACCTACGCGAAGGTGCTGCGCACGATCCTGCGTCAGGATCCGGACGTGATCCTGGTCGGCGAAATCCGCGACCGCGAAACGGCGCAGACGGCGATCGAAGCGAGCCTCACGGGCCACCTCGTGTTCTCCACGTTGCACACCAACGATGCGGCGTCGGCCGTCACGCGCCTCGTCGACATCGGCATCGAGCCATTCCTGCTCACCGCGACCTTGCAGGGCATACTCGCGCAACGCCTCGTGCGGCGGGTTTGTGCCGACTGCAAGACGTTCTACGAGCCGACTGACGACGTGCTGCGGCGACTGGGCGTCGTGGCCGAGCAGGTCGTAGGCAAGAAGTTCGCCTACGGCAAAGGCTGCCAGACCTGCAACTTCACGGGATATCGCGGTCGCATGGCCATTACCGAGATCATCGACGTCGACGATCGCCTGCGCGAACTGGTGCTTGCCGGGGCCAGCACGAGTGCCTTGCAGGCGGCCGCCAAGGAAGCGGGGCTCGTCACGTTGCGTGACAATGGCCTGCAGGCGGTCTTTGACGGCCATACCAGCGTCGAGGAAGTGCTGCGCGAGACGGGGACCCTGTAGGGGCAACCCTCTGGGCGGCAGGCTCCTAGGATTGCGGATTCTGCGAAACGCGGCAGTCGATGGGTTGCCCCGCGGCTTCCCGGTGGACTACAACCAGCCCCGCATGAGCAGCAGCGAGCCGTCCCCAATTCCGGAGTCCACGCCGTTCCAGGACTCCGTGCGCCACATGCTGGAGTCCCTGGACCCAGAGCCCTTGCGCGAAGGGTTGCGCGACACGCCGCGGCGCGTCGAGAAGGCGTTCAAGTTCTACACGGACGGATACCGTCGCGATCCCCGGCAGGTGATCGGGGATGCGTTGTTCGAGGCCGAGACCGACGAGATGGTCGTCGTGAAGGACATCGAGCTCTATTCGCTCTGTGAACACCATCTGGCGCCGTTCTTCGGCAAGGCGCACGTGGCCTACATTCCGAACGGCAAGATCGTCGGCCTGTCGAAGATCGCGCGCGTCGTCGACGTGTTTGCGCGGCGCTTGCAGGTCCAGGAGCGGCTGACCATGCAGATCGCGCGGGCCATCGACGATGTGCTGAAGCCGAGAGGCGTGGCGGTCGTCGTGCAGGCTTCCCACCTGTGCATGATGATGCGCGGCGTCGAGAAGCAGAACAGCAGCACGGTTACGTCGTGTCTGCTGGGGTTGTTCCGCAGCGACGAGCGCACGCGGGGCGAGTTCCTGAAGTTGATCCGGAACTGAGGCCGGCTGGCTGGGCGGCTGGAGGGGGGGGGCTGGCTGCCGGACGGCCGCGGCCCCAAGCCTGAAGCCCCGCGCCTGAAGCCCCGAGGCCTGCAGCAGGCCAGCCAAGAGAAGGGTGGTAGCAGGAGCCGGACTTGAACCGGCGACCTACGGCTTATGAAGCCGCCGCTCTAACCAGCTGAGCTATCCTGCCACGCCAGAATGGGCGGAAGAGTCAACCAGAACGTGGGCGCGGACTCAAGCCCGAAGTCCAAGAACCCGGCCATGTTGGTGGGCGGATCGGCCCCTGCCAGGCGCGTGGCCGGGGCGACGGACCGCCCCCGCTCCGAAAGTGCGGTCGCACCGGACTTGGGCAACTCTGCGAAGTCCTTCGGTAACTTTTTGACGTAGCTGTTCTAGAGCAGGGTGCGGGTGGCATGGACCCGCAAACGAGACGAGGTGGGCTCCCTGGCTGGATTCTCCTCCCTCCTGACTGCGACTGCTTCTCCTCCTGACGATCCTTTGAACGATGAGCACCCCCAGCCAGGGAGCCTTTTTTTCCTGCCGCGCGCGTCGCGCCCCCCGCAGCTGACCTGCGGATAGCCCCGGTCCTGGCGGCGAACTGCTTGCGCAAACGCCCCCTCAGTGGATAGGGATCTGGCATGAGTTCGTTCGATCCCAATGCGGCAGCGGGCCACGGCAGTGGCGTGTTTGGCCTTCCCTACACCGAACGGGAGTCCCGCGTTGTGCTCGTCCCGGTGCCGTTTGCCGCCACGGTTTCGTATGGGGGCGGTGCGGAAGCGGGGCCGGCGGCGATTCTCGAAGCCAGTCGGCAGGTGGACCTGTTTGACCTGCAATATGGACGGACCTACGAGCAGGGCATTCACCTGCGTGAGGCGGACCCTCGCCTGTTGCGGGCCCATGCGGCGGCCCGTCCGCTCGCCCAGCGAGTGATCGAACAAGGTGGCCAAGGCGACGCGGCCACGTTGGCAGAGATCGATGCGGCTGGCGCGCTGGTCAACGACGTGGTCCATGCCGCCGTCCAGGAGATCCTGCGGGCGGGCAAGATCCCAGGCGTGGTTGGCGGCGACCATTCGGTGCCGTACGGGGCCATTCGCGCCGTGGCCGAACATCACCCGGA
>JADZDL010000229.1 GCA_020851075.1 Planctomycetota bacterium
CCTCGAACGGGACTTCCATCTTCACCTTGCCGTAATCGACCGTGATGGTCTCGCGCACCTTGTCGACCTTGTGCACCTGACACAACCGGCGCCACCGCGGCAGGAAGACCTCATCCCCCTTCTTCAGGCCGTTGCAGAAACTCATGCGTCGGCGATGCAGCGCGGAATTCTTCAACAAGCCGTCGACCACCACCTTCAAGGCCCGCGCCCGTTCGCCGTGCTGCCCTGGTGCATTGAGCAGGGCCACCAGCGCCGTCTGCATCGCCGCCTGCGCCGCCAACAACTCCGCCTGGACCACCCCGTCCGCCTCCTCCTGCAACCAGTTCTCCTTGCGAACGGCCTCCGCGAGCCGCTCTTCGAGCTTTGCGTGTTGCTCCGCGACCTCCCGCGTGAGGTCGGCCGACAGCTGGCGATCGGCTTCGGCAGAGCGACGCGCCACCTGCACCTTCTGGATGATGTTGTCGAGCGTCTGATCGCGCACGCCGAGCAGCTCCCTGGCCCGCGCTACCACAGCGGCCGGCATGCCAACCCGACTTGCGATATCGAGCGCGTGGCTGTTGCCAGGAATGCCGATGTCCAGGCGGTAGAGCGGCTGCAATGTCGCGCCATCGAACGCCATCGACCCGTTTTCCGCGCCCGGATGCTGGTAGGCAAACGCCTTCAGGCGCCCCAGGTGGGTCGTCACCACCGCAAACGCGCCCGCTTTCACGAGGGCTTCGAGCACGGCATAACCAAGCACGCCACCTTCCTCCGGGTCCGTGCCAGCGCCAAGCTCGTCGAGCAGCACCAGCGAACGAGGCTGCGCCTGATGGATGCACCGCGCGATGCGCTGCACGTGCGAACTGAAGGTCGAGAGGTTCTGCGAGATGGCCTGCTCATCGCCGATGTCCGCCTGGATCGCGGCGAAGAACGGAATCTGCGCGCCAGCTGCGGCCGGAATCGGCACCGCGCAGCGAGCCATCAAGGCGAGCAGCCCCAGGGTCTTCAGGACCACCGTCTTGCCGCCCGTGTTGGGCCCCGTGACGACGAGCAGATGGTGCGGTTCACCAAGCGCCACATCCAAAGGCACGATCGTCTGCGCGTCGCGCTTCTGCAACAGCAGCGGATGGCGGGCGCCGCGCATGCGCAACGGGCCCTCTTCGCAGATGCGCGGCACCGTCCACCCATCGTTCGCAACCAGGCGGGCCTTGGCCTGCAGCAGGTCCGCCTGGGCCGTGAACTCGACACTGGCCGCAATGGACTCGGCGAGCCGCCGCAGGCCGCGCGCCGCATCGGCGAGCACGACGTTGATCTCGCGGTTTTCGGCGGCCTGGGCGTCCGACAGGCGATTGGCGGCTTCTACAACCGACTCCGGTTCGACGAACAACGTCGCCCCCGACGCGCTGCGATCGTGCAGGACCCCGGGTACTTTGTTGCGGAACTCCGCCTTCACCTGCAGCACCGGTCGGCCGTGCCGCCAGGCCGCCTCCGAGCCCTGCAGGTATTTCCGCATGTCGGCGGCGGCTAGCACGTGGGCAACCGTTGCATCGACGACGAGCTTCGCCTGCTCGATCTCACTGCGGATCTGCTTGAGCTTGGGGGACGCGGTCTCAAGCACTTCCCCGCGGTCATCGATGAGCAGCTCGAGTTCCTCGACGAGATCGGACAGGTCCGGCGCTTGCGCGGCGAAGGCGGCCACGGCCTCAGTGCTGGCGAGCATCCAGCGGCGGCACCGTTCGCCGGCGCGCAACAAGCGCTTGAGGTCCGCGATGTCCTTGGCCTGCAGCGCATGCTCACCATCGAGGAACATGCCCAACCACGAACGCACCTCGACGGCACCACTGAGCGGCAATTGATGGCTCGGCGACAACCCCATCGCCATCTGCTCGACGGCGCGCAGGGTCGCCTGCGCCGTTGCGAAATCGGCGGCTGGTCCCAGCGCATCGACGGCAGACCGCCCCAGCGGCGATGCCAGCCGCTCGCTGAGCAGGGTGCGCACAACCTGGAATTCGAGCGCCTCCAAATCGAAGGGACGCAGGTTCTGGGGATGGATCGGCATCGGGCGCAGCATGTTGCCCGGTTCTTCTGCTTTGGCAACTCCACAACGCAACCGATCCGCTTCCCGCCGGGTAGGCCGGTCCAAGATTGTCGGAAGCCGGGGCGATCCTCTACGCTCCGGCGATGAAGAGCGAACGCATTCCGGGCTTCGGCACCCGCGCGATCCACGCCGGACAGGAACCCGACCCCACCACCGGCGCCATCATGACGCCCGTGTTCATGACCAGCACGTACGTGCAGGAAGCCCCCAACCAAACCAAGGGCTACGACTACTCACGCACCTGCAATCCGACCCGCACGGCGCTCGAACAGAACCTCGCGTCGCTCGAAGGTGGCCAACACGGCCTCGCCTTCGCGAGTGGCATGGCCGCCATCCACTGCGTGCTCAACCTGTTGCAGTCGGGCGACCACGTCATCGCCGGCAACGATCTCTACGGCGGCACCTACCGCCTGCTGCGCACGCTCTACGCGAAGTTCGGCCTGGAGACGACGTTCGTCGACCTCACTGACCTGCAGCAGCTCGAAGCGGCGTTCCGCCCCACGACCAGGCTCGTGATGCTGGAGACCCCCACCAACCCGCTGCTGCGCTGTTGCGACCTCGCGGCCATCGCGAAATCGTGCCGCAAGCGCGGCGTGATGACGATGGCGGACAATACGTTCGCGACGCCCTACCTGCAGAACCCGCTCGCGCTCGGCTGCGACATCGTCGCGCACTCGACGACGAAGTACCTCGGTGGCCACAGCGACGTCGTCGGCGGCGCCCTGATCGTGAACGACGCCGAACTTCGGCAGAAGCTCGCCCACTTCCAGAACTCGTGCGGCGGCACGCCGGGCCCGATGGACTGCTTCCTCGTGCTGCGCGGCACGAAGACCCTGCACATCCGCATGCAGCGACACTGCGAAAACGCACTCACGGTCGCCCGGTGGCTCGAGTCGCACCCGCGCGTCGCTCGCGTTCTCTATCCAGGCCTCAAGAGCCACCCGAACTTCAGCATCGCAAAGAAGCAGATGCGAGCCGGGGGCGGCATGGTGTCGGTCGAACTGCAGGCAACCGTGGCCCAGGCGAAGAAGGTGGCGTCCTCGCTGCGCGTGTTCTCGCTCGCCGAGAGCCTCGGCGGCGTCGAAAGCCTCGTCGATCACCCGACTTCGATGACGCACGCTTCGATCCCGGCCGCGGAACGCAAGCGCGCCGGACTCGAAGACGGCTTGATCCGCTTGTCGGTCGGCATTGAGGATGCCGAGGACCTCATTGCGGACCTCGATCAAGCGCTACGTCGTTTGAAGTAGCAATCGCGAACGAACTGCGCCGGAGGAAGCTCGCGGCTGGTCGGCATGACGAGCAGCCGCAGCACTCTTCCAACGCCCTTCGCCGTCGATCAACACGCCCGCACGATGCAGGCGCAGGCTCCGCTCTCAGGCCATGCCTTGAGCTTCGTTGCCCGGCGCCGCCTTCTTCGCCCGCGGCGTGGGAACGTCATCATCGTCGTCATCGAGCGACAGATCGCCGACGTCT
Organism: Planctomycetota bacterium; assembly: GCA_020851075.1. Lineage (GTDB taxonomy): Bacteria > Planctomycetota > UBA1135 > UBA1135 > UBA2386 > JADZDL01. The sequence goes on from JADZDL010000229.1 coordinate 3,551, forward strand.
TCGCCGGACACCTTCTTGCGCATCAGGCGGCCGACCTTGAACTTGACGATGCGCTTCGCAGGAACCGGCACCTTCTCGAGCGTGCGTGGATTCTGCGCCAGGCGAGCCGCGCGTTCGCGCGACTCGAAGACGCCGAACTCGCGAAACTCCAAACGGTTGCCCTCCGCAAGTTCGTCGATGATCGAGTTCAGGAAAGTCTGGATGACTTCCTTGGCCACGACCTTCGTGACGCCCGTGCGTTCGGCAATCCGATGGACTAGTTCCTTCTTGGTGACGGTCTTCACCTGTGCCTCCAGTTGGCTCCGCAGATCTGTGTTGAGACGAGTGACGGACGGCAGTCGACCGCAACCGCACAGCTCCTGGGAGCATCAAGTAGTTCATTACTATACTCTTGTGGAGACAGTGTCGACAAGGATCCCCACCCAGGTCGCTCAGGTTCGCGGTGGAGCGCAACTGAGCGATGTGTTGCGCAGCCTTGCCCTACCCGGGCTCGGCGAGCGCTCCTGTGGCACCGTCATCACGGACCATGGCAGCTCTTGGGTCAGGTTGGTTGGAAATTCGACAAACACCTATTTCACAAAGACTTACGACTATCCAAGCGCGCGCCGGAGATGGTCTGGATTACTGCGAAACACGGGGCCCTGGACCCGTTCGCGGGCGGCCCGGGAATACGACGCAATGCGCTGGATGCTGGCCAGCGGCCTGCCCTCGGCCACGCCCATAGGAGTTCTCGAATGGCGCACTTTTGGCCTGCTGCGGCGGGCCGTGTTGGTCACGGCTCAGTTTGAGGGCGCGGCACTCTCCTCGCTACTTCCCGAAGTCGGCCCAGCAGAACGGCTTGCCCTGGCCCTCGCCACCGGCCACCTCATCGGTCACCTGCACCGCCGCGGTTTCCGCGATCGCAACCTCGATCTGCGCAACCTGCTGGCCCAGCGCCGCGCGGACGGCAGCTGGCACATCGTCAAGATCGACTCACCTCGCCACGTGTTGCGCCGGCCCGGCATCGACGAAGACGCCCTGACCCGCGCCGACTGGGCGCGACTGCTGCCACAGTTCACCCCGTTCGACCTCGCGGATGCAGTGCGACGGGCCGCTGCGGACGTCATGGCCTGAGCATTGCTCAGCCATTGCCCGGCAACGCCAGATCCGCCAGCGTTGCCGGCTGCCGACGAGGTTTGCCGATCTGGTCGCCAATGACCTTCATGCGGTACGGAACCGCCAGCGATCGTTCGTACTCTTCGTGGCCATCCTGCGGCGCCCCCTTGGCCAGGAACAGCTCGAACGCGGCCCGCGCTCGTGGCCAAAACACGTTGCGCTGCGCCGGGTTCGTTGGCAACACCTCGTAATACAGCAACCCGATGTTGAGCAAGGCACGGGAATTGTCCGGCGCTCCCTCAAGCACACGCAGGTAGGTCTTCACCGCAGCGCGCGGGTCTCCGGCCATCCATTGCGCAGCCGCACGGTCCATCTGCACCGTCGTGTCGTTGCCACGTTTGGCCTCCAGCTGCGCCAACAGCACGAGCGCCTGATCGATGCGACGCAACCGGTAGATGTCGAGTTCGGCCAATTGCTGCACGGCATCGAGATCCGCTGGCACTTGCGCGAGGTACTTCTCGTAGTCCACCGCGGCTTCTTCGTAGCGACCTGCTTCGACCAGCAACTGCGCACGCTCAATTCGGGCCTCGTGTAACCGGGGGTCGTTGACGAGCGCCTTCTCGTAGGCTTCCACCGCCTGCAGGACCTGCCCCTTGCCGCGATACACACGCGCCAACGACAGGTGCGCCCAGGCAAACGAAGGATCGCCCTTCAGGATCTCGTGCAACGCCGTGCCCTGCGCGTAGTGCGTGTCGGCGAGGCGAGCGCGGCAGTACGCCGGGACCGACGACTTGCCCGCCGGCAGGTTCCGGTAGTAGTCGAGCATGCCCTGCAACTCGGCCCCACCGACTGCGCGCGCAGCGTGTTGGTAGGCGAGGTGCGCACGCACGAAATCGGGGCTGCGCTCGATGGCCACCCTGAGATCCGGCAAAGCCGCGGCGCAGTCGTTGCGCGACAACGCCGCCTGCGCCTTCTCCCATGCAGCCGCACCGACGGGATCCTGCACCAGATCGTAACGCCGCGGGTCCACGGCATCGGCCGAGCGCACGGGCGCGGCCTGGCAGGCCACCAACAGGGCCAGCAGCGAGAACCCCGCCACCTGGCGCCGCGATGCGCGCGAGAACTTCATCGAATGCGCAGAGCCCCGTCTTCGACCACGTATTCGCTGACATCACGCGGCTTCTTCACGGAAGCCTCGCGGACCACGGCAAACGCGCCCCCCGCGTGCACGTTCAAAGCCAACGCATGCGTGCCGGCGAACACCCGCAGCCGGACCTCATGGAGCACCGTGAACTTCGTGCGCGGCTTGCGCACGATACCCTGCTCGGTGATCTGGTCTGGCTCGCCGATCGTGACGGTAAAGGCCGTCCTCGGATCCCCGAGTTTGTTGGTCCAGATCGTCTCGAGGTAGCCATCCCCGGTTTCCTTGCGCGCGGTGTGGGCCTGCACGTCGACCGCGGGCTGGCCAACGTTGACGTGGAAGTTGCCGGTCAATTCGACTCGCAGTTCGCTGCAGCCGACTTCCGTATCGCGCAGGTAGGGTGCCAGCAGGCGCTGCTCCGCGGCCAGGCGCTGTTCGGCGGTCGCGGGCACCCCCGCGCAGCCGGTGAGCCCAACCACGGCGAACACGCCGACGACCAACGAGCGGGCTACCAACGAAGATGGGGCGGAACTTTGCATGCTTCTCCGGGGTGGCGAGAAAGCCAGGGTGGACAACCCTGACCCCGCGCGGCACACGGTATACGCAACCAGCCACCGCATGGGAAGGCCAAGCCTTGGTGCCGCGCCTGGAGGCAAGAAATCCCGCCACTTCCCCCGCCAATCCGCGCTCCTCGCCGTTCGCCCTCACGACTCGCGCAGTTTCTCGCATGGGACGCGGCGCCTCCTCCCAGTATCCTGCCCCGCCACTTCATGCCGCGTCCGAGCCGCATCCTACTTCTCTGCAGCCTGCTGCTCGCAACCAGCGCATGCTCGCTCATGCCGCGCGAGCTCAATCTCACGCCGGTCTGGTTCCATCGTCTGGATGCCGAAGGCAACCTGCTGGAGTGGGACGCCCTGTGGCCGATCGTGCACTACGAACGCACGCCCGAAGGTGGTGACGACTTCCGCATCCGGCCGCTCTACCGCCGCGTCACCGAACCCGAACCGCAGAACCTCGACGGAGGCGCGGTCGAACACCAGTTCCTGTGGCCACTCGGTCGGGTGCGCTCGGACCGCGAAGAGACCTCGCACCGCATCTTCCCCCTGTGGAGTTGGCGCGCCCATCGCAACGAGGTCGGCGAGCGCGACGTCGATTGGTACCTGCTGTTTCCGTTCTTCTGGGGCGGTGGCAGCGCCGACGGACGCGAGGACTACTTCGCGTTCCTGCCCTTCTACGCCGACATCCCGCAGTTCCTGACCTACGACCGGTTCCAGACGATCCTGTTTCCGCTCTACGTGCGGTTCGACAAGGAAGGCCATAGGCATCGGATGTACTTGTGGCCGCTCATCGGCACGAGTTCCTGCGCCGAGAACGGTCACGAGCGGTTCCACTTCTATCCGTTCTACGGGCACGAAATCGAACCTGGCCGGCACGACCGCCGCTTTGCGCTGTGGCCGTTCTTCGCGTGGAGCACCGAGAACCAAGACACCGACGAACCCGTCAACAGCTACTGGATCTGGCCGCTATTCGGCTGGCGCACCGGGCGCACGGTCGGTGGCTGGATGGCACTGTGGCCGCTGTTCCAGCACACGTGGAAGGAGAACCACTTCACGGCCCTCACACTGTTGTGGCCGTTCTTCCACTACTACTGGAACCGCGCCGAAGACAACGTCACGCAGTGGTGGTTCTGGCCGTTCTTCGGCCGCGTGCGAAGTGACGACCAGGACGCGTGGTCGGCGCTGTGGCCCCTGATCTGGTGGCGCAACTACGACGACCCCGACGGGCGCACCGAGCAACAATGGGTGCTGCCGTTCTTCTGGCATGTGTGGCAGGAACAGCACTCCGGCGAGAGTGAGGACTTCACGAAGGTCTGGCCGTTCTTCCACCGCACCGTGCGAGCCGACAAGAACGGGGAGCAGGTCGGCGGCGACTGGAGCATGCTGTCGCCGATTCCGTGGCGCGATGGCAACGCCACCGGCTTCCAAGAACTGTACGGGTTCTTGTGGGAAGTCGTGGCGGGACGCCAACGCACCGCCGACGATCGTTCGCTCGACGTGCTCGGACGCGTCTACACCAAACGGGATCGCGGCGGCGAATCGACGTCGAGCGTGCCATTCCTGTTCAACTACGAACGCCAGAAAGACGGCACCAAGACCCTGCGCTTGTTCCAGTTCCTACCGATCCCGATGGGCAGCTCGCCCGCCGCCGAGGAGACGACCCGATGAACGTGCTGGCGATCGTCGGCAGCAATCTCGTCACGCGCGTCAATGACGCCGGCTACGTCATGGACCTGCTGCTGCGCACGGCGATGGCCGTACGCTACGTGCCGCGGCGGTTGCGCTTCACGCTCGACATGGCATTCAACGCCGGCGTGCGCGCGCTGCCGGTCACCATGGTCGTCGCCGCGTTCGCCGGCGCGATCCTGGCGATGCAGACCGGCATCGAGCTGCGCCGTTTTGGCGACACCACGGTGCTCGGCACGATCACGGCGCTGTCGATGTGCCGCGAGATGGGCCCGTTCATCACCGGCGTGATCCTCGCTGCTACGGTCGGTTCTTCGATGGCCGCCGAGATCGGCACCATGAAGGTCAGCGACGAAGTCGCCGCGCTCGAAGTGATGTCCGTCGATCCCGTCAACTACCTGGTGCTGCCGCGCGTGATCGCGCTCGCCATCATGTGCCCCACGCTCACGGTGCTGTCGAACCTGATCGGCATCTACGGTGGCAGCGTGATCGCTGAAAACAACCTCGCGGTCAGCAACGAGCTGTTCTGGAACAGCGCGCGCGAGGCGCTGACGTCCTCGGGCACATTGCTGCCAAAGGAAGTCTATGTCGGCCTGCTGAAGGCCCTCCTGTTCGGCATCGCGATTGCCATCGTGAGCTGCGCCGCCGGCCTGCGCGCCAGCGGTGGCGCGCTCGGCGTCGGCCTCGCCGTGCAGACCGCGGTGCGCAATTCGGTGATCCTCATCATCGTATTGGGCTTCATCGTCACCTGGTTCTTCTACTTCCTCGCCGGATGATCGCCCTTCGTGATGTCTTCAAGCGGCTCGGCGACCGGCAGATCCTCGCCGGGCTATCGCTGAACGTTCCGAAAGGCACGAACTTCGTGCTCATGGGGCCGTCGGGAACGGGCAAGAGCGTCACGCTCAAGCACGTGATCGGCATCCTCAAGCCCGATAGCGGATCGGTGCGCGTCGACGGCCAGGAAGTGCCGGCGATGGACCACGACCAGCTCATGGCGCTGCGTCGCCGCATGGGCTACCTGTTCCAGAACGGCGCCCTCATCAACTGGCTCAGCGTCGAGGACAACGTCGCGCTGCCGCTCAAGGAACACGGCCGGTTGCCCAAAGGGGAGCTCCAGGACCGTGTCATGGAGGTGCTGCGCCTCGTCGGCATGGACCACGCTGCGAAGCAGTTCCCACCGAGCATCTCGGGCGGCATGAAGCTGCGCGCCGGCCTCGCGCGCGCGCTCGTGACCAAACCCGAGTGCGTGCTCTACGACGAACCGAACGCCGGCCTCGATCCGATCATCAGCCAGCAGATCCACGAGCTCATCAAGGAAGTGCGCGACACGCTCGGCGTGACCGGCCTCATCGTCACCCATTCGCGCGCGTGCGCAACCATCTGCGGCGACCACATCGGCATCCTCGAACACGGCAAACTCGCCGTCGAAGGCACGGTCGACGAAATGGTCCACAGTGAACATCCGCTTGCCAAGGCCTTCCTCGGCGGCGGCGCCGACTGACCTCGAAGCATCCCGTACCGACTCCACGACATGGACCGCATCCGTCGCGACTCTCTGCTGGGCCTCGTGTTCTTCGGCACACTGGCATTCCTGCTCTGGGCTACCGTCAACCTGACCGACATGTCGCTCGGCAAGGTGCCGCCACTCGAGGTCTACTTCGAGGACGGCGGCGGCATCGAAGTCGGCGCCAATGTGCTCGTGCTCGGCAAGAAGGTCGGCAAGGTCGGCGCCATCGACATTCTCTATGAGCGCCCGCAGAACCAGGCGCGCCTCACGCTGCTCGTCGAAGAAGCGATCCCGTTGACCGACCGGATGCGCATCGAGATCCAGGACGCCGGCCTGCTTGGCACGAAGCAGGTGTACATCGATCCGGGGCGCGGTGGGCCGTGGCCCGCGGACCGCGAGAAGCTCGGCGCCACAACGAAGAACGTCATGGAACGCATCGGCGAGATCGCCGACGGCAAGGGCGAACTCGGCAAGAACCTCAATGGCACGCTGACCGCCATCCGCAGCCTGTTCGAGAGTCTGCGCGATGAGCAGAATACGATCGGTCGCCTGACGACGCGCCGTGAGCTCTACGACGAGATCCTGCAGACCGTGCAGCGCCTGAACGGCATCTTCGAAGTGATCCAGACCGGCAAAAGCACGCTCGGTCGCCTTGCCGTCGACACCGCGATGGGCGAGCGCTTCCAGCACATCCTCGACAATCTGGCGGCCACGAGCGACGCCCTGGTTGGCAAGGAAGGCACGATCGGCATGCTGCTCAACGACGCCGGCGCCGCGCAGAACCTGCGCAGCATTCTCGCCGACATCGCGACGCTGACCACCGATACGAAGGATGGCAAAGGCGCACTCGGGAAGATCCTGACCGATGAGACAATGGCGCGCGATCTCACCGAAGCGCTCGCCAACCTGAGCGCCGTCTTGAAGAAGGCCAACGATCCCGAAGCGGGCACGCTCGGTCGCCTGCTTGGCGATGCCGATCTCGGCAAGGACCTCACGGCGATCCTCGCCAACCTGCGCACGGTTAGCGAACGGCTCATCGGCACCGACACGCTGCTCGGCATCCTGATCAGCGACAAGGATGTCGGCGTGCGCTTCCGCAGCATCATCAAGCAGGTTTCGCGCGCGCTCGAGGATGCACGCGAAGCCGCACCGATCGGCAGTTTCGTGCAGGTTCTTCTGGGAGCGTTCTGATGGCCAAGACTTCGAACGACGCGTTGCTCTACGACCTCAGTCCGCTCGAACCGCTGCCGTCGGCCTCGCCGCGCGCATGGTTGCGGTGGGCATTCGGCAGCCTGTTCGTCTACCTGCTGCTCTACAACCTGCCGTTCCCGCTTGAGCTGTTGCCGTACCAAGGGGATGGCGAACCGTTGGCGCCGCTGCGGGAATGGCTGCTGATCTACACGCAGGCGAAGACCGACACGATCACGTGGTTTGGCACCAAGGTGCTGCGGCTCGAGAACGTCGCCCCGGTGAGCAGCGGCAGTGGCGACACACTGTTTGACTACGTGCAGTGCGCCACGTTTGCGTCGGCCGCGTTGCTGCTCGGCGCGCTCTACCTGCTGCTCGACCAGCGCGGCCGCATGATGCGGTTCCTGCACGCCATGCTGCGCATCCACCTGCGCTACGTGCTCGCGGCGACCTTGCTCGGTTATGGGTTCCACAAGGTCTTCCCGCTGCAGTTTGGAGAACTCGACGGCGAACGCCTCTACGGCACCTACGGCAGCGCGTCGCCGATGAACCTGCTGTGGACCTTCCTGTCCGCATCCCCGGCCTACACGGTCTTCAGCGGCGGCATGGAAGTGCTAGGCGGCCTGTTGCTGCTGTTCCGCCGCACGACGACGCTCGGCGCCCTGGTCTCGATCGCGGTGCTCGGCAACGTCGCGATGCTGAACTACTGCTACGACGTGCCCGTGAAGCTGTACTCGTCGCACCTGCTGTTCATGGCGATCGTGCTGCTGGCCAAGGATGCGCGGCGTCTGCTCGCGGTGTTGCTCACCAACCAGCCCACGACCCCAACCGTGCTGCGCCGGCCGCTGCCAATGTGGTTCTTGGTGCCGATCCAGATCGTGAAGTTGGCGTTGGCGGGCTGGATCATCTGGACGGCGGCAGCCCCCAACTACGAGGCCTACCGGCAACGCGGCAGCAATCCGCCCGCGTTCGCCGGCATCTGGGAGACCACCGAGTTCAGCCTCGTCGCGGCAGAAGGGAAAGCCGCTGCCCCGAGCGAGCACTGGCACCACGTGGTCGTGCAACGCTACGACCCGAAACAGCCAACCTACGTCACCGTGAGCCGGCTCGGCTACAGCAAGCAGACCTACACGATGACCGTCGATGCCGAGCGCCACGTCTGGACGCTGACGCCGGTCGGCAAGGAAGCGGGCGCCCCGCTCGAACTCACCTACGCAGAGCGGACGGTCGAAGCGACGGCAACGACGCCGGCGCGCAAGGAAGTGGAACTGTCGGGCACGATCGCCGGCAGCACGCTGCGAGCGGTGCTGCAACCGCGCGATCCGGCCTCCTTCCCGATCCACAACCGCGGTTTCCACTGGGTCCAGGAATACCCCTACAACAGCAACCGCTGAGTTCGTGGCGCGGCCGACCTCAGTGCCGTTCGGCCTGGTCGAGGAAACGCGCGCGCAGCGCCGGGGTCGGCACCAAACACGACTCACGCTTGCCGAACCAGCGGTACCGATTGCGCGCGATCCAATCGTAGAGCAGATCGCGCAGCGGGCGCGGCACGACGAAGAACACCGCGAACAGCGGCCAGGGCCAACGCAGCCCACGCGCAATGCGCAGCGCCGCGGTCGACTTCAGCGCCAGCGCCCCATCCTGCACGAGCACGATGCTATCGGGCAAGGTGGCATTGGCCCCCACCGAAGCAAGCAGCTGGCGACCGACCGCGGACTGCAGCGAAGCGAAGTGAAAGACGGCGCGCGGGTCACGGCGCAGGACGAACTGCACGGCCCCGTTGCACAGGTTGCAGTCGCCGTCAAACAGCACGACGCGCAACGAGGCAGGTTCTGCGGAGGACACCACGCACCGATGCTAACGCAGCGGTATCGTGCCGGGCCATGTCCGCCCGCCTTACCTTGCTCAGTCTCGCCATGTTCGTAGCCACCGTCGCGGCGCAAGGCCTCACCGCCCCGATCGATCCCACGGGCGTGCCCGGCACGCGCATTCTCGGCGGTGGCGGCAAACTGCCCGCCAGCGTCTACGAACGGTTTCTCGAGCTCGCCGGCGGCAAACAGGGCCACATCGTGCTGATCCCCACGGCCACCGCGGCCTGCGACACCGAAGCCCAGCAGCAGGCGATCCTCACGCGTTGGCGCACGGACCATCCCGGCTACGAGTTCACGCTGCTGCACACGCGCGACCGCGCGACGGCCGACCGCGAGGACTTCACGGCACCACTGCGCGCGGCGACCGGCGTCTGGCTCGGCGGCGGCGCGCAGAAGCGACTCGCCGATGCCTACCTCGGCACGCGCACCGAACGCGAACTGCAGGCCCTGCTCGCGCGCGGCGGCGTCGTCGGCGGCACCTCGGCAGGCACCGCGATCCAGACCCGCACGATGATCCAGGAAGGCATGGCGGAGCCGATCGTCGCCACCGGCTTTGACTTCGTGCCGGGCGCGATCAGCGACCAGCACTTCCTGAAGCGCAAGCGCCTGCCGCGCCTGTTGAAGGTGCTCGCCGCGCATCCGGGCCACTTCGGCATCGGCGTCGACGAAGGCACGGCCGTCCTGGTGCACGGGCGCGAACTGAGTGTGCTCGGCGCTTCGAAGGCGCTGCTCGTGCTGCCCGCGGCGGCCGGGCGTCCCGAACGGGTGCTCGAACTTGCCGCCGGCGACCGTCAGGACCTCGTCACGTGGCAACGCGCAGCGCGCGATCGCCAGAGCGCGCCGTGGCCGCCGATGCCGATGGCCGAACCCCGCGTGCCCCACGGTGCTCTCGTGATCGTCGGGGGCGGCCGACTGCCACCGGCGGTGCTCGATCGCTTCGTCGAACTGGCCGGCGGCAAGAACGCCAAGGTCGTGATCGTGCCCAGCGCTGCACCCGCCTCCGAACGTACCCCCGACCCCATCGAAAAGGCCCTGCGCGCGCGCGGCGTCGAAGTGCGCGAACTCGACTGCACCACCCCGGCCGAGGTGACCACCGAACGCCTTGCCGTGCTCGCCGACGCCACCGGCATCTGGTTTGGTGGCGGCCGGCAATGGCGCCTGTGCGACGCGTTCGAAGGCACCCCGGCGGTCGCCGCGTTCCATGCCGTGCTCGCACGCGGCGGCGTGATCGGCGGCAGCAGTGCTGGCGCCACGATCCAAGGCGAGTTCCTCGTGCGCGGCAACCCGCTCGGCAACACCGAAGAATGGTGCGAAGGGTACGACCGCGGTTTTGGCTTCCTGCCGGGTTGCGCGATCGACCAACACTTCGTCACGCGCAACCGCACGGCCGACCTGCAGCAGTTGATCACCTCGCTACCGCAGCTGATCGGCCTCGGCATCGACGAGGCCACGGCGATCGTCGTGCGGGGCAGTGAATTCGAAGTGCTCGGCGACTCGAAGGTGGCGGTCGTTGACTTCCGCCGCTCGGAAGGCGCGAAGGAGGCGGTGTGGCTCCTGCCGGGGTCGCGCTGGGACCTGAGCACCGGCGCGAAGCGCTGACCGCAGCGACGAAGGTCACCCCCGACTGAAGGTCACCCCGACAGGCCGCGCGCCGCGAGCATGCGCTCGACATACTTCGCGATCACGTCGACCTCGACGTGCAACCCATCCCCCGCGCATTTACGGCCAAGCGTAGTAACCTGGGCCGTATGGGGAATGACCGCGATGCGCACAGTATCTCCCTGCATCCCGGCGATCGTGAGCGACACCCCGTCCAAGGTGATCGACCCCTTCTCGACACAGTATCTCTGCAGGTCGGCGGGCACGCGCGCCACCAGGTCCCCCCCGGCCGCCGCGTCGATGGCGGCCACCACCGCCCCGACCCCGTCGACGTGGCCCTGCACGAGGTGCCCGCCGAGCGGTTCGCCCGCCCGCAAGGCCCCTTCGAGGTTGAGGGCCTGCCCGACCTGCGCCGGTCCGAGCCAGGTCCGATCCAAGGTTTCCGTGCTCAGATGGAAGTCGGCAACCCCATCGGCCAGGGCAACGACCGTGCAGCAAACGCCCGACAGCGCGATCGAATCGCCGAGCCGGAAGGGCCCCAAAAGGCCGCCGAGGTCGACGCGAAGACGCCGTTCGCGCCCTACCGGAAGGACCGCCAGAACCGTGCCCTGTGCCTGCACCAGACCGGTGAACATGGGGCCGAGACTATTCGCCTTTGCGCAGGGATTCACCAGCCGACTTGACCGTACCCAGGCTCGCCACTAGTCTGCTCACCCTTTCTTTGCGGCAAGGCACCTTGCGCTGCGCCATCCTAACACTCTTCCCGGAGGCCATCCGGCCCTATCTGGACGAGAGCATCCTTGGGATTGCTCAGGCACAAGGCAAGCTCCGGGTCGACCTCGTCGACTTCCGGAACTACGCCTACGGCCCGCATCGTACGGTCGATGATCGACCGTTCGGTGGCGGACCGGGCATGGTGCTGAAACCCGAACCGATCTTTGATGCTGTTGAAGAGTTGGAGCGAACGCACGGTTCGTTCCACAAGATCCTGCTCTGCCCCCGCGGTCGCACCTTCGACCAACGGCGCGCGCGTGAACTCAGCCAGATGGAACGGCTGATGTTCGCCTGCGGCCGCTACGAAGGTTACGACGAACGTATTCGACAGGGGTTCACCTGGGAGGAGATCTCGCTCGGCGACTTCGTATTGGCCGGCGGCGAACTAGCCGCGATGGTCGTACTCGAAGCCGCGGTGCGGTTGATCCCTGGTGTGCTCGGTTGCGCGGACTCGGCGGCCTTCGAATCGTTCGAAGGTGAATGGCTGGATTACCCGCTGTACACGCGACCTCGCGAGTTCCGCGGCATGAAGGTGCCCGACGTCTTGATGTCGGGTGACCATGCCGCGGTCGCGAAGTGGCGCCTCGCACAGTCGCAACTCTTGACGGCGCAGAAACACCGACTTTCCCAGAGTGGTCCTTCCCAGACTGGTCTTTCCCAAACGGGTCTTTCCCAAACGGGTCGCCAGAACGGGTCCTGACCTTCCAAGTAGCCAAACCTTCCAAGTGAATGACCGGACGGACTCCTCGCGCGCGAATTGCGCACGCGACGAGACCCGCGCGCCGGCAGCACGCAGCAGCCAGTATCAGAACCAACCATGAACATCCTGCGCCAGCTCGAACTCGAGCACATGAAGACGACGATTCCTGACTTCGGAATCGGTGATTCGGTCGACGTCCACTACCTGATCAAGGAAGGCGACAAGGAACGCGTGCAGCTGTTTGCCGGCACGGTCATCTCGCTCCAGGGCGGCGGCACCCGCCGCAGCGCCACGGTGCGTCGCCTCGTCTCGGGCGAAGGCGTGGAACGTACGTTCCCGCTGCACAGCCCGCGCGTCGCCGACATCAAGGTCCGCGAACGCGGCACGATCCGTCGCGCCAAGCTCTACTACCTGCGCGAGCGTGAAGGCAAGGCAACCCGCCTGAACCCGAACCTCGGCCGCCTGCAGTACCCGCGCTCCGGCAAGGGCAGCGGCCTGCAGAAGCCCGAAGCCCCCGCCGCCGAATAACAAATCTGGTTGCCGCCCGGCGGAAAGCGAGGCAATCCTGGTCTACTCCTAGACCTCGGGCTGTCCGATATTCGTCCGGTAATTCACCCGGTGACCCCCAGTTTCGGGGCGATCCGGTGAAGCCCCCGCGGACCGGCGGCACTCCCGCTTGGTCCGCATTGCATTTTGCGCCTGCGCGTTTGGTCAGCGACTCCGTTCCCGCGAGTTTCCTGTCATGATCGAGAACGCTCGTAGTCAGTTCGTCCTGGTCCTGCTCTCCCTGGTAGCAGGACTTCTGTGCATGTTCTTCTTCGAGGCGCAGTGGGGCCAGGACCTCAAGGGCGGCAGCCAACTGCGTTACGAGATCCCTCGGGACATCCTCGACACGCTGATCTCCAAGGATCCAAACGCCACCATCGACTCGGTCATGGACCAGTCGATCAGCGTGATCCGCGACCGCATCGATCCGACCGGCACGGTGGACGTCCCGGTCACGCGCAGCGGGGAGACGGGCATCCTCATCGAGTTGCCGTACTTCGATGACCCGCAGGAGCTGAAGCGCGTCAAGGAGCGCATCGCCAACCTCGGCAAGCTCGAAATGCGCATCGTCGCCGACGGCGACTACTTCGCGAAGGCGACCGAGAACTCACCCGAGGTGAAGTTCGACATGGCCGCTGAGAAGCGCCGCCTCGAAGCCTGGATCAAGGTTGCGGACAACAAGAACCTGCTTCTAGGCGACCTGCGCACGATCAGCCGGTTCAACGACGATGCGAGCCAGGGCCCGGTCAAGTTCGGCAACCTCGCGTGGTACCCGCGCCTGATCGGCCCGAAGTTTGACAATCCCGACGTCTGGGACACGCCGTTCACCTCGATGCCCAGCCTGCAGGGCTCGTCCGTCAAGGTCTATGAAGACAAGGAGTGGAACAACGGCATCATCCCCGAGGATGTGAAGAAGAAGCCCCTGAAGGAGCAGTTCCTCATCGAACTCGTGGCGGTGAACCTGCGGGAGATCTACTTCTCCGGCGAAGACCTCGACCCGGCCGGTGTGAGCCCGACGACGGACCGCGACGGTGGCCTCGCAGTGTCCTACAAGATCGTCGGCGACAAGAGCGGCGCCTATGCCGATTGGTCCGATACCTACACGGGCAAGTCCAGCGCCATCATCCTGAACGGCGTCGTCAAGTCGGCGCCGGTGTTCCGGGGCCGCATTCCTGGCGAAGGCCAGATCTCGGGCGACTTCACCAAGGAAGAAGTCGACGAACTCGTGAAGGTGCTGCGCACGGGCTCACTGCGCGTCGAACCCGAACTCGTGAGCACGCTCACGATCGGCCCGACCCTGGGCAAGGAAGCCATCTTCCGCGGCACGACCTCGCTGCTCGCGGGCGGCGTGCTCGTGTTTGCGTTCATGCTGTGGTTCTACCGCACCGTGGGCGTGATCGCCTGCGTGACGCTGATCCTGAACATCTTCCTGCTGTGGGCTTCGATGCTCTTCATGCAGGCGACGATCACGTTGCCCGGACTTGGCGGCATCGTGCTCACGATGGGCATGGCAGTCGACGCCAACGTGCTCATCTACGAGCGCATCCGGGAAGAACTGAATAAGGGCAAGGACATGGTGCGCGCGGTGCGCGCCGGCTTCGAACGCGCGATGAGCGCGATCCTCGACTCGAACCTCACGACGTTCCTCGTCGGCCTCGTGCTGTTCAACGTCGGTGTGGGCCCTGTGCGCGGTTTCGCCGTGACCCTCATGGCGGGCATCGTGACGACGATCTTCACGCAGTTCTTCGTGACGCGCCTCCTGTGCCACTGGGCCCTCGAGACCAAGCGGCTCGACAACTACAAGCCGCGCGAACTGCTGGGCAACCTCAACCTGGATTTCGTCAAGCACATCAAGACCTGCAGCGTGCTCAGCGGCGCAGTGATCCTGGCCGGCATCCTCTACGCCGTGGCCGTCGTGCCGGCCGAGAAGATGCTCGGCATGGACTTCACGGGCGGCGCCAACCTGCTCATGGTTGTCTCGCAGGAAACCGGTGCCGACGAGGTGCGTGCCACGGTGGCCGCAGACGCGAAGTTCAAGACCGAGTATCCCAACGTCGACGTCAACACGGTCGAAGCCGCGGAGAACGGCAAGTCGCGGCAATTCAGCATCAAGCTGAAGCTCAACGAGAAGCAGCGCAACGAGATTGCCGAAGGCCGCACCGCCTGGCGCACTCGCCGCGACGCCGCGGAGAAGGCGAATGAGGCACCTCCGGCCGCTTACGAGCCGCCTTACCTCCACGAGCTGCGTCGGGTCTTCGAGAGCAAGCTGGTGGCGCAAGCCTTCAGCAACCCGACCACGGTTCCAACCCCCAATCTGGGGGCACTGCAGTACGCGCAGATCGAGCTGAACTTCCAACAGCCGATCCGCGTCGCCGACGCCCAGAAGCTCATCACCGACAACAAGCTCATCGCTGGCCGCGCCACGGTGCCTGGGGATCCCAACGCCGCGGTCGGCACGAAGCTGCGCATCGAATGGCAGGTGCAGACCAGCGTGCGCCCGTGGCATCTGTTCGACATCGCCAGCCTGACACTCGCCGGCCTCAAGGACGCAGACGGCAAGAAGGTCATCCTGTCGGACCCGTTCCCGCAATCGCAGGAGATCCAGGGTCGCCTGGTCAACGACCTGCGCAACGCCGCCATCAGCGCGTTGATCCTCTCGTGGGGCTTGATCGTGCTCTACCTGCGCGTTCGCTTCCACGAATACAAGTACGGTCTGGCGGCCGTCGTCGCCCTCATCCACGACGTGCTCGTCACGTTTGGTGTGGTGGTCTTTGCCAACCACTTGGGCTTCGTGCACGCCGAGATCAACGTCGCGATGATCGCGTGCTTCCTCACGATCATCGGCTACTCCGTCAACGACACGATCGTCATCTTCGATCGCATCCGCGAAAACCTGCAGGAGAACAGCAAGCAGGGCCTCGTGGAGCCATTCCGGAACCTCATCAACCGCTCGCTGAACCACACCATGTCGCGCACGCTGCTCACGTCGGGCGTGACGATGTTCGTGGTCATCGCGCAGTTCGCGGTCAACTGGGGCAGCGAGTCGGACCTTGAGTCGTTCGCGTTCGCGATGATCATCGGCATGCTCACGGGCACCTACTCGACGATCTACATCGCCGCGCCGATCCTCATCTACTTCCACAAGGACGCCCCGCCCGCCATGACGCCCGCTACCGTCACGGCCGAAGTGACCAACTCCGGCCCGACGGCAGGCCACGCGTAGCAGACCGGCCGGGTTTCGACCCGGCCGACCGCTCTTTTGCCCGCCCTTCCGTCGCCTGGGGAGACTGCCCGCATGCACGCCCACCATCCCGTGCCCCTCTTCCCAGCGCGGCTCGCGCCGTTCGATCTGCGCAAGACCCCGCTGCTGCGCACGGATGTGCTTGTGATCGGTTCCGGCATCGCCGGGGCCTGCGCGGCCCTGCACGCGGCCGACGCTGGCGCCGAAGTGTTGCTGCTCGCCAAGGGCGAACTCTGCGACACCAACACCGCTTGGGCCCAAGGCGGCATTGCGGTCGTCAAACTGCCCGAAGACAGCCTCGCCACGCACATCACCGATACGTTGAAGGTCGGCGCCGGGCTGGCGTCCCCGCACGTGGTGCAGAAGGTCGTGCACGCCGCGAGTGATGCCGTCGACTGGCTAGAACGCCTCGGCGCGCGCTTTGACCGCCGCGCCGACCCCGACGGCAGCCTCGAACTATCGCGCGAAGGTGGCCACAGCCATGCGCGCGTCGTCCATGCCAACAACGACGCGTCGGGCCTCGAGATCCAGCGTGCGCTGGCGGCTGCGGTCGGCAACCATCCGCGCATCACCGTGCGCACGCAGGTGTTCGTGCGGGATCTCGTCGTGCACAACGGCCGCTGCGAAGGTGCCATCGCGCTGCAGAACGACCTCGAACTCGCCGTCGAAGCTGGCGCCGTGATCGTCGCGACGGGCGGCACCGGCCAGATCTACCGCGAGACCACGAACCCGACCGGCGCCAGCGGTGACGGCCATGCGTTGTGCTTCCGGGCCGGTGCGCGCCTCAGCGATTGCGAGTTCGTGCAGTTCCACCCCACCACGCTCTACATTGCCGGCGCCTCACGCTTCCTCATCAGCGAAGTCGTGCGCGGCGCTGGTGCGGTGCTGCGCGATCGCAACGGCGACCGCTTCATGGCCGGCGTGCACCCGATGGCGGACCTCGCGCCGCGCGACGTCGTGAGCCGCGCGATCCTCGACCGCATGGTGGCCACCAACGACACGCACGTCTACCTGGACCTCAGTGGTGTGCAGGGCAACCCGCACGTGCTGTTTCCATCGATCGCCCGCATCTGTTCGACGTTCGATCTCGACCTCGCCAAGGACCCGATTCCGGTGCGCCCGGGGGCCCACTACTTCGTCGGCGGGGCGGTCACGGACGAAGTCGGTCGTTCGACCGTGCCGGGCCTGTTCGTAGTCGGCGAAGCCGCCGCATCCGGCCTGCATGGCGCCAACCGCCTCGCCTCCAATTCCCTGCTCGAAGGGGCTGTCATCGGCCGAGATACGGGCATCGCGGCCGCCGAAGAGGCGAACCGCCGCCACGCCGGCCTACCCCGGCAGGGCAACGGCCCGATCGTCGCCGCCATCCCGCCGGCTCTCCTGCACGACGACCTGCTCTACAGCCTGAAGAGCCTCATGTGGCGTCAGGTCGGCCTGCGCCGCGACGACCAGGGCCTCGCCGATGCTCGCGCGCGCATCGGTTTCTGGCATCATTACCTTACGAAAGCGCCGCTGCGGGATCGCCGCACGTGCGAACTCGCCAACATGCTGACCGTCTCCGCACTCGTTGCCGAAGCCTCGCTCCGGCGCCGGGAGTCGCGCGGCACCCACTTCCGCAGCGACTTCCCCGAACGGGATGACGCTGCCTTCTGTCGCCAGATCTTCCTCGATCGCACCGCCGAAGGTGCCATCCAGACCGTGCTGGGCGACCTCCACGCCCCAACGGACCGCAAACCCGCTTGAGAAACGACACCAAGTCAGAACCCACTCAGGGCCACGGCACCGA
>JADZDL010000230.1 GCA_020851075.1 Planctomycetota bacterium
CACCGCATGGTCCACTCGGTCCAACCGTCGATCGGGTCAAGCTGCCGCAGGCCAATGACCTGCACGGACATCGGGTCCATCGCCAGGTTGCCCCACCCAAACAACGGCACCGGGGTGATCGCGGCACTGCCGACCGCCATGAGGCCCCAGCCACCGGGGGGACCAGCCGTGGCGATGTGGTAGGTCTCGCCGGCGACGATCCAATCGTGGTAGGTCACGTTCAGGGTGATTGGCGTGGGATACGGCAAACCCGAGAAGGTCAAGGGATCGGCGCGCGGATCGAGGAATACCTGGCCGAGGCTCGGATTGGGCAGGTAGTAACTACTGTTACTGAGGCCCTGCACAGTGTAACCACCACGCAGGGACGTGTAGGGGCCTATTGTTAGAGTCCCGCTCTCTACCCGAGCTCCCGGTCGCGCTGCAAGAGAGGCACTGGGCCCGCCTTCACTTGCACCAAGCACTGCGGAGGCAATCAACGTAGCGTTCGAGTTGCGCAGCAAGATCCCTGGGCCGGTGCTTGTGTAGCCATAGGGGTAGATTTGCGGCCATCTCCATCCAACCACGGTGTTGGTCAGCACCATCGTCGAATCGGTCAATGTCAGAGGGTCCCCGCTGAGCTCAAAAGTACAGCCCCGCATCACGACGTCGGCACACCGCTCAAAGCGCATGATCGACTGGTTATGCCCTAATCCAATGTAATAGACATCCTCAAGCAGAATCTCCCCCGCACAATCCGTGGCATGAATGCCATGCGAGAACGGGTTTGCCGAATTCAACCACGGCAAGATGCTCAAGTTGCACAAAGAGACCCGCTGCCCAGCGGGAATTCCTGTGATTTGCAGCTCACCCTGGACGGGTACTTCCGCGGGATCGGGAAACCCAGGAGACCCAAGGCTAGTAACACCCACGATGGTCAGCGCCTTGTCGATGGTAACCGACGCCGAGTAAGGCGACGTCTGAGCACACTGTTGGGGGTCCAGTATTACCCAGATCGTATCGCCCGGGGAGGCGGCGGCAACCGCCGCCGGCAAGTCCGGGAAGTCCACGTTTGGGCCCCCAATACAGTTCACGCGCCAGGTTCGCTGGGCCGGGAGCTGGAGGCAGGCAAGTGCAAATGCCACGAACGCGAAACTCCAATTGGTTCTCATATTCACTCCCCAGGCTGCACAAAGCGCCAGAGACCACGCGACCCCGCGGCAAGCCTGCGCACGCCTCGAATTGCAGAGACCAATCGCCTCGGGGACACCACGTTGTCCTCTGAACTTTGGCTCGAACCGCCGGTCCTGCTACACAGGAAAGCTACTTTTGGCATGTGGGCTCTGGATCCGGAATGTCAGTAGCTGCCCAGGGTCACCCTCAGCGCATTGGTGCTGGTTGCAGCCGTGATGGCGCCCGACATGTCAAGTTCGCCGGCGATCACCTGCTGATGGAACGTAACGCCAACCAACGCAGGCTCGTATGGCAGCGCGACCTGTAACGCCAACGCGCCGCCGGCCGGAACGGCAAACTGCACGGCCGTCGCCTGCACCAACGCCGCACAACCCGGCAGACCCTGCGGCAACAACTGCGCGAGGGGCACCGCCATCGGCGCAAACCCCAGGACCGTGACCGCCAGCGTCGGCGCGGCCAGTCCGCTGGCTCGGCTGCGGAACGTTGTGCCGATCCACGGCTGCGACTCGGCGAGCAGTTCGTTCAGGCCGCCAGTGCCCTGGCAACCAGCACCAACTGGGCTCGCCAGCGCCGGGCATGTGGAGGACAGCAGCGCGACGTTCGGCGAAGCCAGCCCATTCGTGGTGCCAAAGCTGCCGCCGATGGCGAGGTCCCCGTTGGCCAACTGCCCCAAGGCGTAGACCGCGACCTCATTGCTGGAGGAAGGGCCTTGGCCGACCGATCCCATAGGCAACCACGCAGAACCGTTCCAGCGAGCGAGGCCAAAGGTGGGTCCACCGCTGCCAAGCCCAAACGCTCCCCCCGCCATCACGTCTCCGTTCGGCAGTGTCGTGAGACGGTGCACCATGCCGGCGAGGCCAGACCCCATCTCCTGCCACGCCGTGCCATCCCAACGCGCGACGCCAGGCACATTCCGGCCGCCGAGGAGGAACATCCACCCACCGATCACGAGATCGCCATTGGGCAGCGAGGTGAGTGCCTGCACACCGGTCAGACCTGGGGCGCCTGGGCCAAGGACCTGCCACGTAGAACCGTTCCATCGCGCCACGTTGCTCGTCGCGACCCAGCCAGCGGGTCCATGGAAGCCCGTGAAGGTGCCGCCCGCGATGAGGTCTCCGTTGGCGAGCACGGTCAACGCCGTGATTGGGCCCGAGAAGACCGCGCCGCCGAGCAACCAATACCCGCCACCAGGCAGGAGCCGCACGACCCCCTGGTCATCCCCGTAGACAACTTCGCCATTGGCCCGCAACGCGAGGCAATGGCCAGGGTAGCCCACGGTCGACCACGAGGTGCCGTTCCAACGATCGGTCGAGCCTGTGGTCGTGACGATCAGGTCCCCACCTGGCAAGGCCAGCGCGTCGCGCACCGAGTAGGGGCGGCCGCCACCAACATCGGTCCAGATAGTGCCGTTCCACCGTTGGAGGTTGCCGTAGTTGTGCGGCAGCAACCCACCGGCAATCAGATCGCCATTGGGCATCTGCACGATCGAATTCACTGCCGTGCGGAACGGCGCTGCGATCGGCAGACCATTGCCCAGGGCGCTAGCCACAGGGCCGCATTGCGCGGCGAGGTTGGTCCCACAGAGCAAAGCAGAGAAAATGCTGACGCTGCTGCAGGCAGAAAGCCAAGACTTCGATAGCATGGAATCTCCAACGGGTTGCAGGAAGCGGGGGCAGGGCAAGTATGCGCGGGCCCGGACAAACTGCCTAGAGGCGGCAAGCCAGCGGAGCCAGCAGCCACACGGTCGCCCGAGTCGCCAGCGTGCACCGCCACTACAGGACGACTTTGCGACATCTTCCCCGCCGCTCCGCCCCTCCGCCCCGCAGTGCAATCCGTATGCTCCGCCCACCATGCGAACGCCGCTTACCACCCTCGCGGTTCTGAGCCTTTGTCTGCCTTGGCTGCCCACCCAGGCGCGCGCCCAGGAGCCGGAGCAGAGCGAAGCCCCTGCTCGTCCCGAACCATCGGCCCCCGCGCCCCGCACACCGCGCCTTCCCACCCCTTCGGGCCCGCCGGAGAGTGTCTTCCGCGCCGACATGGTGCGCGAGCTGGCCTGGCGCAACCTTGGCCCCGTAAACCCGATGGGACGCGTCACGGTACTTGCCGTGCCCGACAGCAAGCAGAGCACGTGGTTTGCCGGCACGGGCGGCGGCGGTGTCTGGAAGACCGAGAATGCGGGCACCACGTGGAAGAGCGTGTTCGACCATGCGGGCACCGTGTCGATCGGCGACATCGCGATCGCGCCGAGCAACCCCGACATCGTCTGGGTCGGCACCGGCGAGGAGAACGCCCGCAACAGCGTGCAATGGGGCGATGGCGTGTATCGCTCACTCGACGGTGGTGAGACCTTTCAGAACATGGGCCTCTCGGAGTCGTTCCAGATCGGCCACATCGAGATCCACCCGAAGAACCCCGACATCGTCTACGTCGCCGCGCTCGGCAAGTTGTGGGGCGAGAACGAAGAACGCGGCGTCTACAAGACCACGGACGGTGGCAAGACGTGGGAACGCGTGTTGTTCCTCGACAGCAAGACGGGCTGCATCGACGTTCGGGTGCACCCTGGCGACCCCAACACCGTGTTTGCGTGCATGTATGAACGCAAGCGCGACATCTTCGACGGCAACGATCCGGCCGTGCGCTTCGGTGAGAAGTCCGGGCTCTACAAGAGCACGGATGGCGGTGACAACTGGCGCGAGATCACGGCGGGTTTGCCGTCGTGCCAATGGGGCCGCAGCGGCATCGACATCCTGGCCAGCCAGCCCGACACGATGTTTGCGATCATCGAGAGCGAACGCAGTGGCTGGGCGAAGGGCGACCGCAAGGACCGCATCGCGAGTGATCCGCCCGATCCGGACCAGCAGCGTGGTCAGGGTGGCCAGGGTGGTCAGGGCCAGCGCCCCGGTGGTCAGGGTCCCGGTGGCCAGGCCCAAGGTGGCCGCGGCGCGCGCGGCACCGCGATCCTCGGCATCGGCTCCGAAGGCGAAGATGGCAAGGCCGAACAGGCCGGCGCGATCCTGACCCAACTTACCGAAGGTGGCCCCGCCCAGAAGGCTGGCCTCGCGATCGGCGACCGCATCACGAAGATCGGTGACGAAGCGCTGAAGACCTATGCGGACCTGCTCGAGATCGTGCGCGACTCGGTGGCGGAGCAGAAGGTCACGTTGACGTTCGTGCGCGGCGCCGAGACGAAGACCGCCGAAGTCACCTACGGCCGCCGCGATGACGCGATGACGCAGGCCCTCGGCGGCGGCAACGGCCCCCACAGCGGGCGTTTGTTCGGCCAGACTGAGAACAAGCAGAAGCAGCAGGGGGAACTCGGCTACGAGACCGGCGGTGTGTTCCGCAGCGACGACCGCGGCGAGACGTGGACGCGCGTGAACAGCCTCACGGAGCGCCCGTTCTACTACTCGGTGATCCGCGCCGATCCGCGTTCGGCGGACAACCTCTACTGCGTCGGCACGACGTTGTGGGGCAGCGACAACGGTGGTGAGAAGTTCGCGGCGATCAACCGCGGCATCCACGTCGACTTCCACTCGATCTGGGTCGACCCCGACGACAGCGACCACCTGCTCGCCGGCTGCGATGGCGGCATAAACGAGACCTACGACCGCGGCAAGACCTGGCAGGTCATGAACGGCTTCTGCGCGGCCCAGTACTACGATGTCGTGGCCGACAACAGCGTGCCCTACAACGTGATCGGCGGACTGCAGGACAACGGCACCTGGGTCGGCCCGTCGCGCACACGCAATCGCGAAGGCATCACCGCGGCCGATTGGGTCACGATCTACGGCGGCGACGGGTTTGGCGCGCAGACCGATCCGATGGAGCCATGGATCGTCTTCGCGACGAGCCAGAACGGAGCTCTGGGCATCGTCGACCTGCGCACGGGCAACCAGGCGCGCTTCCAGCGCGAGCGCACGCCGACCGCAGCGAAGTTCAATTGGGACGCGCCGTTTGTGCTGTCGCCGCACAACCGCCTCACGATCTACCACGCTGGCAACTACGTGTTCCGCGGCGAACGCTACGCCTACCTCGACAACCGCCCTTCGCGCAGTGGCCAGAACCCGATCCGCAATCAGGACGGCATTCGCATGGCGTGCGTGTCGCCGCTGCTCGGTCTCAGCGAAGCGGGCACCGCGGTGTCGATCGCCGAGAGCCCGCGCGTGCAGGGGCTGCTCTACGTTGGCACCGACGATGGCGCGCTGTGGCGTTCGGAGAACGGCGCCGTCACGTGGGAACGCATCGACCAGAACGTGCCGACCGTGGGCCCGCGCTACGTGAGCGATATCGTGCCCTCGCACTTCGCCGACGACCGCGTCTACCTCACGCTCGACGGCCATCGTTTTGACGACTTCGCGACCTACGCGTTCGTCTCGAACGACCGTGGCAAGACCTGGAAGTCGCTCACCGAGGATCTGCCGGCGCGCGAACCCAGCTACGCAATCCTGGAGGATCCGCGCAACGAGAACCTGCTGTTCCTCGGCACCGAGTACGGCTGCCACGTGTCGCTCGATCGTGGGCAACGCTGGTTCGCGCTCGGGCGCGGCCTGCCGACCGTCGCCGTGCGCGACCTGTTCCTCCAGGACCGCGATAGCGACCTCATCGCGGCCACCCACGGCCGCGGCGTCTGGGTGCTCGATATCGAAGCGCTGCGGCAGATGACCGCCGCGATCGCGAAGAGCCCGGCCAACCTGTTTGCCCCCGAACCCGCGATCCTCTGGAAGATGACGAGCCGCGGTTTCCAGGGCCATCGCGAAGCGAAGGCGGCCAATCCGCCGTACGGCGTCACGTTCTATCTGTGGCAGGCGGAGAGCCCGAAGGAAGCGCCCGTGCTCACGATCCACGACGTGACCGGCAAGGAAGTCGGAAAGGTCACCGGCAAAGCCGCGGCCGGCGTGCAAGCCGTGCAGTGGGATGGCCGCCTGGGCCAGAACCGGCTCGCGCAGGCCGGCACCTATGCCGTGCGGTGGTCGGGTCAGGACAAGGTCGAAGCCCGCCTGTTCGATCTGTTGCCCGATCCGATGACCCAGAGTGCTGGCGACGACGCCAGCAATCCCACCCAGGCCCCCACCCAGAGCCGCGAGTGATTCCCATGCACCTCTCTTCAGCAAACAACTTCGGTTCGGTGGTGTTCCTGGCCATCTGCACGGCCTTTCTCGTGCCAATGAGCGGCGTGCGCGCGCAGACCTCGGACCGCGACCACGCGCAGGACAACGTCTTTGGCCAGATGCCGTGGAAGGAACTCGGCCCGGTCAGCTCGGGCGGTCGCATCGTCGATCTCGCCGTGCATCCGCAGCGGCCGCAGGTGTTCTGGGCGGCCGCCGCAAGCGGTGGCCTCTGGAAGACCGAGAACGGCGGCATCTCGTTTGTGCCGCAGTTCCAGGGTGCGTATTCGATCTCGATCGGCGATATCGCCGTGGCCCCGAGCAACGGCGACGTGCTCTACGTGGGCACGGGCGAAGCCAACAACCAGCGCAGTTCCTACTGGGGCAACGGCGTCTACAAGTCGATCGACGGCGGCAAGACCTTCCTGCACCTCGGGCTCGACGGCACGGACCACATCGGTCGCATCGCCGTGCACCCGCAGAACCCCGACATCGTGTTTGTGGCGGCCGCGGGAGCGCTCTACACGAGCAACGACGCGCGTGGCCTCTACCGCACGCGCGACGGCGGCAAGACCTGGGAACGGGTGCAGGACCTCGGCGCTGACGTGGGATTCATCGACGTCGTGTTCGACGGCAAGCACCCGGACACGGTTTACGCCGCGTCCTACGAACGGCGCCGACGCGCGTGGAACTTCTCCGAAGGCGGCGAAGGATCGCGGCTCTGGAAGTCGACCGACGGTGGCACTTCGTGGCAGCAACTCGCGGGTGGCCTGCCGAGCGGCGTGCTCGGTCGCATCGGCATCGCCGTGTTCGAAGGCGACAGCTCGGTGCTCTACGCCAACATCGAGAACTGCAATCCGGTCGGCACGCGCAACACCATTCCGGTGACCCCACCCAGTGGCGAACCGAGCGAAGAGAAGAGGGACGCGGCTGCCGACCAGGATCCGGCTCCCGAACTCGACGCCGAGACGCTCGCCGACCCCGTCGCCAGGGCCAGGGCGCTGCAGCACGTCGGAGAAGCGCAGGACCCCGAACGGCGCCCGCGCCAGCGGCTCATCGGCGGCGAGGTCTACCGCAGTGACGATGCCGGCAGGACCTGGAAGAAGACGTCTGGCGACACCGAGATCGGTGGCAACCCGGGTTACTACTACGGCCAGATCCGCATCGACCCGAAGGACCGCGACACGGTCTACGTGCTGTCGGTAGCCGTCTACAAGTCGGCCGACGGCGGCAAGACCTGGAGCCCGCGGCGCGGTTCGCGCGAAGCGTTTGCCAACACGCTGCACAGCGACCACCACGCGTTGTGGATCGATCCCGCGGACGGCAAACACTGCCTGCTCGGCAACGACGGCGGCCTTGCGGTCACGTGGGACGGCGGCTCGACCTGGGATCACCTCGCCCACCTGCCGATCACGCAGTTCTACACGGTCGCGGTGGACATGCGTTCGCCGTACCGCGTCTACGGTGGCCTGCAGGACAACGGCACGTGGGGCTTCCCGATCCACGGTGCGACGTCGGCGGGCATCCAGCCCGTCGATGCCTACCGGATCGACGGCGGCGATGGTTTCTACTGCTGCGTGGATCCCATGGATCCCGACGTCGTCTACTCCGAATCGCAGTTTGGTGGCATGAGCCGTCAGAACCTGCGCACCGGCGAACGGCGCGGCATCCAGCCCAAAGCCCGGAAGGGCGAAGCCCCGCTGCGCTTCAACTGGAACACGCCGATCGTGCTGTCGCCGCACGCCAACCACACCGTCTACACAGGCAGCCAGTTCCTGCACCGTTCGCGCGATCAGGGCAACACCTGGACCACGATCAGCGCGGACCTCACGACCAACGATGCCGAGAAGAAGAAGGGCGACGTGCCGCACTGCACGATCACGACGATCGCCGAGTCGCCCGAGCAGGAAGGCCTGCTGTGGGTCGGCACCGACGATGGCCGCGTGCACCAGAGCAAGGACGGTGGCCAGCGCTGGCAGGACCTCACCGCGCTGTTCCCGCCCGAAGTGCAGAACCTCTGGGTCTCGCGCATCGACGCGTCGCCGCACAGCGCCGACACCGCGTTTGTGAGCTTCACGGGCTACCGCGAAGACCGCCGCAGCCCGTTCTTGTTCCGCACCGATGACGGCGGCGCCACGTGGTTGCCGATCGAAGGCGACCTGCCGACTGAACCGATCAACGTGATCCGCCAGCACCCGCGCAATGCCAACGTGCTGCTGGTCGGCACCGAGATGGGTGCCTACGTCTCGATCGACGACGGCGCGTCGTGGTTCCGGCTAGGTCGCGACCTGCCGCGCGTGGCCGTGCACGACCTCGTCGTGCATCCGCGCGAGAGCCACGTGCTGGTCGGCACCCACGGCCGCGGCATCTGGGCGCTCGACGCAGCGGCGCTCGAGACCTTGAAGGCGGAACAGCTGGGGGCGGCCTTCCAGGCGCTCCCGCCCAGTGATGGCGTGATGCTGCGCCGCGCTTTCAGCCCAGGCAACACGGGCGCCCGCGGCTGGTCGGCGAGCAATCCGTTCACGAGCCCGACCTTCCGCTACCTGCTCGCCAACGACAGCGAGACCAAGGTCGTGATCCAGGTGAAGGACGCGACGGGCCGCGTGTTGTGGACGCAGGACGGCGACAGCAAGGCGGGCTACCACGAAGTGGCCTGGCAGACGGCCCGCGGCGGCCGCGGTCAGGGTGGCCAAGGTGCTCAGGGTGGTTTCCCTGGGTTTGGTCGCGGCGCCAGCGGCATGCGCCCCGGCAGCTACGCGGTCACGATCCAGTGCGGCGAAGCGTCCTCGACGATGCCGTTCCGCGTGATCGACCGTCGCGGCCCCGCCTCGGTGCTCGGTGGCCTGCCCGGGTTGGGCACGCTGTCCGGCGAGGAGGAACAGGAGTTCCACGACCTTGGCGAAGAAGCCGAAGCCGAAGAACACGGCGGCAACGAGCGTTCGGGCCGCTGATCGGGCCCGCCGCCGCGGCCGGTTACCCGGTGTGGCCGGTTATTCGAGGATGAAGTCCTCGAACGACACGCCGGGGTCTTCCACCTCGAGGTCGCCGAGCAGCACCGACTGGATCTCGGCGAGCAGGTGGATGCGCAGCACGGCGCTCTGCTGCAGCGTCGTGGCCTTGGCATAACCTTCGGCCTCCATGTGCTCCGCCGTGAGGTCGTTGAGCACGAAGAGCGCCAGCCGCGCCGCGTTCAACGAAGCCAACCACGCATTGGTGTGGCCATCGGGAATCAGCATCACGTGCGCATCGAAGTTGGCGAGCTTCCGGATGCCCGCGAGATCGCGCCGCACGAGCTGGGCCCGCGACAGGAACAACCGCTCGAGCTCGGGCACCGAATGGCGCCGCCACTCGGCTTCGTCCTCGGCATCGTCGCAGGTCTCAGGCAGCAGCCGTTCGCGAACGCGCACGTCCGAACTCTCGAGCAGCATGGGCACGCCCTTCAGGGTCTCGAGCGTCACGGCATCGAGGCCACCGAACGCAAACCCTTCGGCTACGCGCAGCCACCACATCAGTAGGCTCCCTCAAGCATCGACCACCTCGAGGCTGGTCAGCAGATGGTGCGCCTGGAGTTTCTGCGCGTAGATCTCGGCCTGCTCGCGCGCACCCGTCCAGACGATGGAGCGCCCTTCTTTGTGCACTTCCTGCATGAGCCGGTTGGCCTTGTCCTGCGAGTAGCCGAACACCTGCATGAACACCTTGGTCACGTAGGTCATCAGCGTGACCGGATCATCGTGCACGATGACGTTCCACGGCGGCGCCAGCTGCGTCTCCGGCCGGGTCTTGGTTTCGGTCTGTTCTTTGGTCGCTGCGCGCACGCTCGTCACCATGGTCACTGTAACACCGGCCCCCACTGTAGCGCCTCGGGCCGCCAGGAAGGCACTCACTTCACTGCTGCAGCAGCTCGAGCCGGTTCTGGCCAAACAACGGCACCAGCAACCGCCGCCGCTTCGCATCGTAACCCAGGTCGGCCGGCTGCTCGAGGCGGATGCCCAACGGGGTGCACCCACCCTGCATGTCGAAGCGATAGACACAACTGCCCAGCCAGCTCGTCGCCAGCCAGGACGGCGGCGTGGAATCGAGGCGCACGAGGCCATCGAGCTGGGCCTGGGGCGCCGTCGCGAGCACCGTCCTGAAACCCGTGCCATCGACGAGACAGAACGTGCCATCGCGCCAGCTCACGTAGTAGACCCCCGTGCTCAACGCGACGAGGCCGTTGGGCTGGCCGAGCTCGGCCCCGCGCGCGAGCGCAACCGGCTGGTTGTCCTTGCCAACCTTCCAGATCGCATCGGTGCCCGTCGGACCAAAACTCGCGTCGAGCCCACTGTCCGTGCAATAGACCGTGCCATCGGGGGCGGCGCTGACGTCGTTCAAGAACGTCGCCCCCGCAATGCCCACGTCCCCCAGCGGCTTGCCCGTCGTTCGATCGAACCGGCGCAGGGTGTCGATGTCGGCAACCCAGAGCACGTCGCCGACCAGCGCCATGCCCTTCGGCGCGTGCAACGTGACGCCGTCGCGCCCACCCTGGATCCAGTACCGCTGCATGCCGCCATCCGGCGCAAGGCGCGAGATGTAACCATTGCCGTCCTTCGCGACCGGCGGGCCTTGGATGTTGCTCACGAGGTAGACGTCGGCCTGCAGATCGTGTAGCGCCGATTCGGGCGTATCCAGGCCCTCAGGTTCCTTCGCACAACCAGCGAACACCATCGCGCCGAGGGCGAGCCAGACCAGTGGTGCACGCATCACCAGGACTCCTTCTGGCCACCAAGCTTCAGGATCGTGCGCCATTCGTCCGGCGTCACCGGCTGCACCGACAACCGGCTGCCGCGCTGCAGCAGCACCATGTTGGCGAGTTCGGGCACCTGTTTGAGCTGGTCGCGCGTTAGCGGTTCGCGCATGGCACCGACGGGCTCGATATCGACGAGGAACCAGGTCGGGTTCTGCGGGTCGCTCTTGCCGTCGTAGTAGTCGCTCTTGGGATCGAACGCGGTCGGATCGGGATACCCGGCCTTGCCGACCTTCGCGATGCCGACGATCGCCATCGGGTCGGCGTTGCTGTGGTAGAAGAGCACTCCGTCCCCCACCTGGATCTCGTCGCGCAGCAGGTTGCGCGCCTGGTAGTTGCGCACGCCGTGCCAGAACGTGCGACCATCCTTCGTGAGCTGGGCGAACGAGTAGGACTCGGGCTCGGACTTGAACAACCAGTAGCGGCGGGACTTCTTCGTGCTGGCCATGATGCTGCGCTCTTGCGGGGCGAGCACCTTACCGCGGCTGGTCCACGGGCTCCAGCAACCGTATGCCTTGGGAGCTACTGCCAGAGTTCGCGCAGCGACTTGCTCACGAACTCTTCGACCTCACAGCCGACGCTGCCCAGCTGGCCTTGTGGCACCAACGGCTGCAGCACCAGCGGCGCTTGCTTGCTGCGATCCCAGGCGCGCAGCGTGATCAACACGTCGCCGTTCTCGCGGCAGAGGTCCATCGTCCAATCCGGCTCGCCATAACTGCCACCGCGCAGGTCGACGGCGGCCCGACCACGCAAGTCGCGCAGCACGTCGTTCACGAAGCCACCCACCTCGTCGCGGGCGCCGTCGACGCCATCGAGTTGCCAGTGTTTGCCATCGGTGCGGAAGGTGCGGTGGGCGGTGCCACGGCGCAGTTCGAGCCGCTCCACGGTCGTGGTGAGCCGCAGCACGTCCCGATTGCAGTAGCTGGCCCATTGGCGGCGCAGCAGATCGGTCGCCGGCCGAGGCACGAGCACGACCCCCGCCGGATCGTCGGCCCGACATACGTAACACAGCGGCAGGTCGTTCTTGGTGACGTCGGCGCCGATCCAGAGCGTGGTGAGTTCCTTCTGGTCGAGGCCGCGCACGGAAACCTGCAGGCGACCAACGCCGAGCCCGCACTGCGGCGAATCGGCGGTGAGATCGTCGGCAAACTCGATCACGCGCAGGTTGTTGAGGCCCTGGATGAGTTCGTTCACGGGCGTAGCACCGGCCCGGAACTCGACGGGCTCGATGAGGCGCCATTCCTCCGCCACGGTGCTGCGCACGAGCCGGATGCGGTCCCCGCGCCCCTGGCCCGGATCGATCTGCATCTCGGCGAGGCTCTCCGCGAGGTTCTGGAACGGCAACAGGATCGTCGCGCGCAGGCTCTGCGCCTGGTTCTGGAAGATCTGCGAGTAGCCGCGATTGCCGGTCGTAAAGCCGATGCCGTTGCGGCCCGGCAGCAGGCCAAACACCGACCCTTCGGCTTCCCAGAGCTTCACGGACTCCTCGCCGCGCGCGCCGCGCACCGTGATCACGAGGTCCGGTTCGCGCTCCGGCAGCCGCCACAGCCCACCTGGAAAGTCATCCGCCCGCAGCGACAACACGCCGGTCACGAATTGGATCGCGGCGCCCTGCTCGGCGCGGCTTGCCCGCGGCTCTTTCAGGCGCCAGCCGCCATTCGAACGATCGCGTTCGAGGTGCAGCCGCTCGCGTTTGCCAGTCTCCTGGATCTGCTCGACGAGCAGTTCGGCGCACTGTGCCTCCGTAGTGAGGAACACGGCGCGCTCGCGCAGGTCGTCGATGCCGACGCGCAGGCTCTCATAGATGCCCTCCCCGCCGCGGTAGATGCGGCCTTCGCGCCGCATGAAACGGTCGGTGCCGAGCGGCCCCGTGGCCCCGACGTCGATCTGGATCTTCTTGCCATCGGGCCATTCGGCCGTGAACTCGACCTCGGGCACCTGCAGGCCGGTCTCCTGCTGCCCCTTCGGATCATTCACGAAGTCCGTCGCCAGCAGCTGCGCGCTGTCCCACGCGTTCACGATCTGCTTCATGTAGGCAAACGCGGCGAGGTCGACGATCGGCTCGCTGAGCGAAAAGTAGCCCTTGGCATCCTTGCTCACCTCGATGGCGGGCTGGTCGGCAAACTTCCAGCGCATCACCTTGCAGTCGCCGAGCGAACGCCCTTCGAGCGCGGCCGTCTGCACGACCTTGTTCTCGGGCGGCTTGCGGTCCGTGAACCAGAGGGTTGCCGAGAGACCACCGATGATGGCAACCAGAAAGAGTGTCGTGCGCATCCCCATGTTCACCTCCGCCGCCGATAGACCATGACCAGGCCACCGAGCAGGAATACCGCCGGCACGCCGTACTGCAGCAACCACTGCACCCGCTCGATCTGCTGCGGCTGCAACACCATCTGCCGCGCCGTGTGCTTGCTGCTCTGGATATTCATGAGCACGCGGCGCTCCGCCATCCAGTTGCAGAGGTTGTAGGCGAGATCGCCAAACATCGGCAGCCCGAGGTTGTTGCAGAAGATGCCCGAGATGACGACGACCTGCCCCTTCTGCGGCTCGGTCGCTGGTTTGCTGTTCTTCGTGGGATCCGCGGCAGGGTCGTTCTTGTTGCCACTGGTCGAAGCCACCGGATCGACCTCGAAGACCATGCCGACGACGAACGGCCGCAACCCGGTCGCGGGCGCCTTCATGTCCGGTCGGCCATCACTGCCAGGCCGCGCGAGCCAGCCCTGCGGCCCCGTGACGAGCAGTTCGCGCGGTGTCACGCCGGCCGGCGAAGCTCCGCGTGGCCGGATCTCGCGCGCTGCGGCCAATTCGAGCGGCACGCCGCCCGACAGGCGCATGGTCACCGGATGCGGCATCAATTGCAGGCGCAACTTGCCGACCCCTTCGTTGCTGTCGAGGCCGCGACCACCACCGCGCACGTCTTCGATGAGATGGTAGACGATCTGCTTGCCGATCTCGTAACCGAGCAACTGCCCGAACTTGCCACCATCGGGGTTCCAATCGGACTGCGACGAATACGAGTAGTTCACGAACACGCGCCCACCACGCTGCACGTAGTCGTAGAGCAACCCGGCATCACCTTCCGCGAAGTCGTAGTGAGGCTCGAGCACCATCACGAACGCGGCATCCCGCGGCACCCCGCGCGAACTCTGCAGGTTGAGCTCGCGCACGTCGAAGCCCAGCCGCTGCAGGTTCCCCAGCAACTGGCCGTAGGCAAAGCCAATCGTCGGATTGTCGATGTCCGGGCTCGAGTAGTTCCGGACCACGTAGGCCACCGGCGTGCCCTGCACGAGCAGCCCCTTCAGCGTCGACGACAACCCCAGTTCGCCGAGGTAGCGCTTCAACACCGGCACCTTCGACTTGGCGGGGCCTGCCGACGGATTCATGTCGGGCCACTGGATATCGGCGAGGTCGATCGACACGACGAGCTTGCGGAAGCGCAGCTCGCGCCCCGGCTGTTTGCAGGCGACGACGACGGCATCCGCACTGTCGGTAAACCCGAACTGCTGCGCCGCCTGGCGCGTCGCGTCCAGATCGGTCGTCATGTCGTGCTCTTTCACGGTGACGAGTTCGCCACCGAGCGCACGGTACCGCACGAGCAGGATGCGGGTCAGTTCGCGCAGCCGGTCGCGAATCGCGAGCTCCTGCTGCATCGCCTGATCCTGCGCCCGCCCGCTGGTGCGCGGGAAGAACAGGTGGAACTGCACCTCGACCTGCTTCTCGCGCAGTTCGCGCAGCAGGTCTTCGGTGGCCGGATCGACGGTGTTCACGCTCTGCGGCGTGAGGTCGACCATCGCCTTGAACGCCGGACGCGACGCCACCCAGACGATCAGCATCCAGACCGCGAGCATGAGCACGGCGGCGACGAACAAGTTCGCGCGCGCCACGTAGCGACGCAGGTTCATGCCACCCTCCGCGACGCAACGCTGACCGTCGTGAGGAACAGGAAGAACATCACGCCCCCGAGATAGAACGCCACCTGGCTGGTATCGATGAGCCCACGCGCAAACCAATCGCGGAAGTTGCTCATCACGTCAAACTTGTCGAGCAGTTCGCGCACGTAGTAACTGTCCCCGAGGTCGCCGAACTGCGCCGCCAATTGCCCAGGCACCCGCATCAGCGCGAAGTCGAACACGATCGACAACAACGCGGCGAGCAGCACGTTGTCGGTGAGGCTGCTCGCAAAACAACCGAACGCGATCAACATCGAGCTCAGCAGGAACATGCCAAGGTAGGCCGCAAACACCGGCCCGAACGCGAGGTCGGTATCGAGGAACGGCCCGTACTCGAGCACGTGCAGGAGCAGCGCACTGGGCAGCCACAACAGCGCATAGAACATCGTCGCCGCGAGCCACTTGCCGATCACGACGCCACCGTCGCGCACCGGTGCGGTCATCAGCATCTCCATCGAGCCGGTGCGGCGTTCCTCGGCAAAACAACGCATCGTGAGCAGCCCCGGCACGAACATGACCATGAGCGCCGTGCTGCTGCTGTTGTAGGTGGCCGAGACAAACACGTCGGGGTCGCCGCGCTGGTAACCAAACCACTGCGTGAGGAAGGTCAGCTCAAACCCGCGCAGCAGGTAGAAGACCACCGCGATCATCCAGCTGACCGGACTCACGCAGTAGGTCAGCATCTCCTTGCGGAACGTCACCCAGGCGCCGTTCACGAGTGCACCTCCGGTGCTGCCACCGCCGCCAGTGCGGCTTCTTCGTGGCGATCGCTACCCTCCGTCATGAGCGTGAAGTACTCCTCCAGGGTCGGCACGGAAACGCGCAACTCGCGCACGGCGATGCCGGCGGCGAGCAGCCGATCACCGAGCGCCTGGGTCGGATCGGCGCCGGGCTCTGCGGTGCCCTGGCAGGTGGCATAACCGTCCTGCTTGGCGGGCTCCGCCGCCTCACTGCGCAGACCCGGCGTGCCGCGCACCACTTCGTCGAGTTGTCCCGGGGTACACCGTGCGGTCACATGCACCGAACGTCCGACCGCGCGCAGCACGAGTTCATCCGGCGGCCCGTCGGCCCGCAGGGTGCCACGATGGATCACGAGGATGCGCGAACTCACGTCCTGGACTTCGCCGAGGATGTGGCTCGAGAACAGGATCGTGTGCTCCGCCGCGAGATCGCGCACGACCTGCTTGATGCGGCGGCGCTGGTTCGGGTCGAGGCCACTGGTCGGCTCGTCGAGGATCAGGATCGGCGGGTTGGCGACCAGGGCATCGGCAAGCCCGACGCGCTGCCGGTAGCCGCGCGACACGTTGCCGACGAGCTTGCGCGCGACGTCCTGGATATCCGCCTTCTGCATGGCGCGATCCACCGCGAGCCGCCGCTGCTTCGCCGGCACACCCTTCAAGGCGGCGCGATACCGCAGGAACTCGACCACCCGCAGCTCCGGGTAGATCGGCACGTTCTCCGGCAGATAGCCGATCTGCTGGCGTGCCTGCAGCGACGCCTGTTCGACGTCGTGGCCGGCAATCCAGGCTTTGCCGGAGGTGGCCGGGTGGTAGCCCGTGAGCACGCGGATCGTGGTGGTCTTGCCGGCCCCGTTGGGGCCAAGGAAGCCAACGACTTCACCACGTGCCACTTCGAAGGAGATGCGGTCGACAGCGAGTTTGTCGAAACGCTTGGTCAGCTCGGAGACGCGGATCATCAGCGGAGGCGTTAGCGCTTGGTCACAGGCCCAGTAACAGGTAAACCGCCGGCCGTGACGGGCGAGGGCTAGGGTATTGCAGCGCCGCCGAAAGGCCAGCGTTCGCTGCCGAACGCGCGGTGGCACCGACAACTCCGGTCTCGCCGTGGTTTGGCCCGAAAACGAACGCAGGCGCCTCGTTGGCGCCTGCGAACTATCGGCTGGAAGCCGCCCGCAACTCGCGGCGACTCACTTCACTTCGAAGTCGGCATCCTTGATGTCTTCGCCGCCCGCACCACCCTTGCCAGCGGCACCCGCGCCCGCGTGCGCACCGGGGCCCGGGCCAGCGCCAGCGCCGGCACCCGCCATGTTGGCCGAGGCGCCCTGCATAGCCTGCTCGAACTCGGCGATGGCCTTCTTGATCGCCTCGGCGTTCTCACCCTCGGCGGCTTTCTTGACGGCGGCCATCTGCGACTCGAGCTGGCCCTTGGTGGCCGCATCGAGCTTGTCGCCGCTCTCCTTGATCTGCTTCTCGGCCTGGTAGAGCAACGAGTCGGCCTGGTTCTTCAGGTCGACGACCTCGCGGCGCTTCTTGTCTTCGGCGGCGTGCGATTCGGCATCGCGCGCCATGTTTTCGACCTCGTCCTTGCTGAGGCCCGAGCCGACTTCGATCTTGACCTTCTGTTCCTTGCCGGTGCCCTTGTCCTTGGCGACGACCGACAGGATGCCGTTGGCGTCGATGTCGAACGTGACCTCGATCTGCGGCGTGCCGCGCGGCGCCGGCGGGATACCGTCGAGCTTGAAACGACCGAGCGTGCGGTTGTTGGCAGCAAACTCGCGTTCGCCCTGCAGCACGTGGATGTCGACGCCGGGCTGGCTGTCCGCCGCGGTCGAGAACACCTGCGAACGGCTGGTCGGGATCGTCGTGTTGCGTTCGATGAGCTTCGTCATCACGCCACCGAGCGTCTCGATGCCGAGCGACAGCGGGGTGACGTCGAGCAGCAGCACGTCGCTGACTTCGCCGCCGAGCACGCCACCCTGGATCGCCGCGCCGAGGCTGACGACCTCGTCGGGGTTGACCGAACGGTTGGGCTCCTTGCCGAAGATCTCCTTCACGATCGCCTGCACCCGCGGGATGCGCGTGCTGCCACCGACGAGAATGCAGTCATCGATGTCCGATGGCTTCATCTTCGCGTCTTCGAGGCAACGCAGCACCGGGCCGCGGCAACGATCAAACAGCGACTCGGCGAGCTTCTCGAACTGCGCCCGCGTGAGGTTCTCGGTCAGGTGCTTGGGCCCCGTCGCGTCCATCGTGATGAACGGCAGGTTGATCGCGGTCTGCGCTGCCGAGCTGAGCTCGACCTTGGCCTTCTCGGCCGCTTCCTTCAGGCGCTGCAGCGCCATCTGGTCCTTGCGCAGGTCGATGGCCGTCTGCTTCTTGAAGGAGTCGCAGAGCCACTGGATGATGCACTCGTCGAAGTCGTCGCCGCCGAGGTGCGTGTCACCATTCGTGGCCTTCACTTCAAACACGCCTTCGCCGACGTCGAGCACCGAGATATCGAACGTGCCGCCGCCGAGGTCGTAGACGGCGATCTTCATGTTCTTGCCCTTGGCCTTCTTGTCGAGGCCAACCGCAAGCGCCGCCGCCGTGGGTTCATTGATGATGCGCTCGACCTTGAGGCCGGCGATCTGGCCGGCGTCCTTGGTCGCCTGGCGCTGGCTGTCGTTGAAGTAGGCCGGCACCGTGATCACGGCGCGATCGACCGACTCCCCGAGGTAGGCCTCGGCCGCTTCCTTGAGCGCGCGCAGGATCTGCGCACTGATCTCGGGCGGCGTGTAGTGCTTGCCGGAGATCTCGACCTTCACGAGTTCGTCCGCGGCACCGGTGACCTTGTAGGGCACCATCTTCTCTTCATCGCCGACTTCGTTGTGGCGGCGCCCCATGAAGCGCTTGATCGAGTAGATCGTATTGGGTGGATTGGTCACGGCCTGGCGCTTGGCAGGCGCGCCCACGAGGCGTTCGCCGCTCTGCGTGAAGGCGACGACCGAAGGCGTGGTGCGTGCGCCCTCCATGTTGGCGATGACCTTGGGCTCACCACCCTCCATCACCGACACGACTGAATTGGTAGTTCCGAGGTCGATACCGACGATCTTCGACATGATCACTCCTGGTGGACCGGGCACGATGGCCGCGGTCGATGACGAACATGCAGCACCGCCCCCGCCGACCGGGTGCCGTGCTGCGCGCTTGCACAGGCAACAGGCGTGCCCAGTGACGAGAACGACCTAAGTGGCTTGTTTTTGGACGGTTCCACGCCGACGGCCCAACCCAGACGCGCCAAAGTGGCAGCCTTCCGGCTTACGTTCGGTGCCATCCTGACAGCCTGCGGCTAACGCACGAGGCAAGAATCAAAGCCCGAGCGGGTCGGCAGGGCCCCATCCAGCGGCTCGTATTCCTGCCAGAACCAGGACACCCGGCACGGCCCGAGCACATCGCAGACATAGACGAGCTGGTTGCGGATCGCCTGGTCCAATTCGACGACGGCACCTTGGCGCACCCACACACTGTGCAGACCCGTCGGCAGCAGCAGATAGACCAGGTAGGCATCTTCCACCGGCCCATCCGGCTTCACCATGCGTCTGGCCAGCTCCTCCCTGGAGACCACCTCTTCCTGCCCCCGTCGCAGATCCAGCCGCGGCAACGCGGCGTGGGCCAACACCCGGACCGCCGGTCCAGGAGTCTGGCCGTCGAGTTCGAGTTCGATCCCCGCGGGGCCACCACCAAACGCGGCGGCAACGAGCCACGGCAACACCGGCGTGGTAACGAAACACCAGCGGCTCGTCTTGTCCCGGAACCCACTGTCGAGAGGTTGCGCCCGGTAGTCCCCGTCGAGATTGCCGAGGATGCTCGCAAACCAGTGCTCGACCGGCTGCGGCGCGATCACCTCAAGCGCGGCGACGGCCGTCGGCGGCAAGACCCGCGGCGGCAGAAAACGCCGCGCATTGGCCGGATCGCGCAAGAATTCGACCACCTCGTCCTTGGCCTTCGGCAGCAGGACGAGCGTCTCGGACTTGTCGTCCCAGCGAGCAAACCCCGCCCCGTTCGCGACGAGCGCGTGTACGGCCGTCGCATCGGCAAACACCTTGGGCGCCCCCTTGTCGAGGCTCAGAATGCTGTCGAGACCAACGACCTGCAGGTCCTTCGGCGCAAACGGGCGCTGCGTGAGGAAACCCCACAACAGCGGCTGCAGCAGCGGCAACTTCGGCAGCCCGACCACGCCAAACGGCCGCTCCGGGGTCGCCGCCGCGGCCTTGGCGAGCAGTTCCTGCTGCACCTTGGCGATCAGGCGATCCTCGGTGGTGTAGCGGCCCAGATGCTGCCGGCCCACGATGCCAAGCCCCACCGCGGTGCCCAGAATGCCAATCCATAGCAACCAGCGGAAGGCGGCCCGGGGGCGGCCATCGAGGCTGCCGGCGACCAACAACGCGAGTGCGGGCACCGCATCAAAGACGAACCGCCCCGCCAGTTCGTCGGCAGCGATCTTCACGTGCGTGGTGCCCGGCAGCAGCAGGTAGGCCGCCCACGGCGCGCAAAGCAGCAGTCGGTACCGCCCACTGGCGAGCAACGCGAGCACCGGCCCCAGCAACAGCAGGGACCGCCAACTGCCAACGAAGCCGGCCTCGGTGGACGGCGGCGCTACCAGCTGTTCGAGCAGGCGCCACGCGCCGAACAGCCGTTCGGCGATCGTGTGGCCTTCCTCTGCGGTCGTGAACCAGCCGAGCAGCAGCTTGCGGAACACGAGGTAACCACCGACGAGCACGAAAAACGGCAGGTGCGTTCGCCAATGTGGCCGCGCCCCACGCAGCAGGTCCAGCACGACGAGCGACATCGGCAGCAGCACGGCGCCTTCCTTGCTCGCACAAGCGAGCGCGGTGGCGAGCCACGGCAACCAACGGCCACCCTCACCATCCCGCCAGCGCAGAAAGCTCCAGTACGCAACCGCCGACCAGAACACCTGCA
Organism: Planctomycetota bacterium; assembly: GCA_020851075.1. GTDB lineage: Bacteria > Planctomycetota > UBA1135 > UBA1135 > UBA2386 > JADZDL01. The sequence goes on from JADZDL010000230.1 coordinate 20,705, forward strand.
GGCCCGTCGTGCGCGCGGCGATCCACGCGGTGGGCTCGACGGCGGCGGGATGCAGCACGACGAGCGCACCGGCCAGCAACGCGACGAGGCGCGGCCGTTCGCGGGCGAGGCGGGCGGCGGCGGCGGCGACGGCGGTGGCCGTGCCCGCGAGCAGCAGCAGGTTGCCGAGGTGGAACCAGAACGGCTGCGTCGATACCGCCCAGGTGGCGCCAAACGACAGGCTCACGAGCGGCCGATAGAGATCGCGCACGCCAAACCACGGCCGCATCCATTCCTCGGCAACGCGCCCCCACTTCACCGCCTCGGCATCGCGGTCGTAGTAGTAGACCGTGAGGAAGTCGTCGCTGCGGAAGCCGTGCCAGAGCACCGGCAGGAACCACGCCATCGCGAACACCGCTGGCAGCAGCAGCCACAGCTTCGAGATGCGAGGAGGAATCACGGCGCGCGAGCTTAGCGTGCGATGGGCGACCACCGCTAGAACGGCCGGGCGCGGATCTTGACGCCACCCTGGCGGCCGCCGACAGTCGCCATGCCAACGTGCCGACGAAGCCACTCCAATACCTGCTCGGCTACCCACCCGCACTGCTGCAGCAGGTCGAACAGCTGCTCGGCACCGGCCGCCTCGGCAGTTCCGTTGCGCAGCGGTATCCCGACGCGCATGAGGTCCGCACCGATCGGGCCCTCTACGACTACGTCGGCAGCCTGAAGAGCCAGTATCTGCACAAGGCAGCACCGCTGGCCCGCGTGCTCTACGACAACAAACTGCACGTCGTGAAACGGGCGTTGGGCACGCACACGACGATCTCGCGCGTGCAGGGCAAGAACCTGAAGACCAAGCGCGAGATCCGCATCGCCAGCGTCTTCAAGCAAGCGCCCGAGCCGTTTCTCAGGATGATCGTCGTGCACGAACTCGCCCACCTGAAAGAGCGCGAGCACGACAAAGCGTTCTATTCGCTGTGCACGCACATGGAGCCGGACTACCACCAGCTCGAGTTCGACTTCCGCCTGTGGCTCACCGCGCTCGAGTTCGAGCCGCCAGCGGCCCCCGAAACCCCGCCGAACGTCGACTAGTTGGGCCCGAGGATCTCTCGCGCGCGCTCGAGGATCTTGGTCGGGCTGAACGGCTTCGTCATGTAGTCGTTCGCGCCGGCGGTCTTGCCGACCTCGCGGTCACTTTCCTGCCCTTTGGCAGTGAGCAGGATGATCTTCACGCCCGCCAGCTCGGGATCCGAACGCACGCGCTCGGTGACCTCGAAACCGTTGATCTTCGGCATCATCACGTCGAGGAACACGAGATCGGGCTTGTGCTCCTTGATCGCCGCCAGCGCCTCTTCGCCGTTGCGGGCCTCGTAGACCTTGTAGTTGTCCTTGCGCAGGACGAAGGTCAACGAACGGCAGATGAAGGGTTCGTCGTCGACAACCAGGATTGTTCGCTGCGTCATCGCCGGACTCCTTCCACACATCGGACCACAACAGCAGTGACGTCGTCGTTGCCGACGGTGCCACCGCGGAACACCTCGAGCTCGTGCACGATCGCATCGACGATGCCCTTGGCATTGCGGCCCGGGGCCACCTGCGCCAACAACACCGCCAGACGGTCTTCGCCAAACATCTCGTCCTGCGCGTCCATCGCTTCGGTAATGCCGTCGGTGAACAGCAGCAGGCAATCGCCTGGCACCATTTCGACCGTGCGCGACTCGTAGCCGGGGTGCGGCAGGAAGCCGAGAATCGTGCTTTCGCTGGCAATGCGCTCCACCCGGTCACTCGCGGCGCGGTAGACGAACAGGTCGTTGTGCCCAGCGCTCACGTATTCGACCTTACGATCGTTGGCGCGCAGTGCCACCGCGGCCGCGGTGAGGAACCGCTCGGTGCGCGTGAGGTCACCGAACATCGTCGAGGCAACATCCTCAAAGACCTGGGCCGGCTCGTGGCGCACGGACGCCAGCGTGCGCAACGTCGCGCGGGCGCTGACCATCATCATGCCCGACGCCAGGTTGTGCCCGGAGACGTCGGCGATGACCACGAGCGTGCGACCGTCGGCAAGCGGCACGTAGTCGAAGTAGTCGCCACCCACCGCACCACACGCCTGGTAGTCCGCGGCGATATCGAAGCCCGCAATCTGGACCGCGCGTTCGGGCAGAATCTGCCGCTGGATCGCCTGCGCCATGCTCAGTTCCTTGCCGAGCGCTGCCGTCTTGCGCGCGCCGAGCACCGAACCCAACATGGCCGCGAAGGACTCGGCGACCTGCCCTTCTTCGCTGCCGAGCTGATTCTCGGTCGAGTAGGTCGTGCCACGCTTGTCGATGAGCAACAGCGCACCGAGCACGACGCGCTTGTCGCCAGCACCGTAGGTGACGGGCACGCCAAGGATCTGGTGACGCGCCAGGTGTTCGGGCGAACCAGGCTCGCCGAGCCGGCCGTTCTCCGGCACCGACCGCAGCACCACCCCTTCGGTCACCTGCAGCACATCGCCGAGCACCCCTTCGTTGGCGGCGAACATCGGATCCAGTTCCTGATCGCGCACCACCCCGTCGCCAACCTCGTGTACGAGCACTTCGCAGACGCCCTTGCCGGCGTGGTAGCCCAGGTAGATGACCTGCTGCACGGAAGCGGCGACCTGACAGGCCCGCAAACCGAGTTGGGCGATATCCGAGTCGTCCGTGCCGGCCGACAACTTCGGCAACGTCTCCGTGAGCATGGCCACCTGCTCGAGCAGGCGGAGCGAGCTCGTGCTCATGCTCTCCATGTCACTTTCGAGGCGCTCGCGCTCGCCGACGATGGACAACAGCGACTCAACGAGCGCGGCGATCGCGGGATCGGCGGCCGGATAGGTGGCCAGGACCTGTCCGTCAGGAAGGTCGAAGCGCCGTTCGCTGCGTTCGCCAGCCACGGCGCTGCCGAAGCTCGCCGATTGGCAGCCATCCGCACCGAGCACCTGCACGACGACCCCCTCGAGCACCTCGGGGACGGCGGCCAGCAGGTCGGAGGAACTTGGACTCAGGGTCACAGGAGCCTCAGGTTCTCACGATTGCGCGGACGTCTTTGGCGAGTCGCAGCACGTTCCAGCCATCGACGCGCGAATACTCGACCCGGTCCATGACGAGGCGGGCGATATGGATGCCAAACCCACCACACTCCGTGGGCATTTCCTCGCCAGCGAAGGCCTCCCCCTGGTGGGCCAACGGATCAAACGCAGGGCCCTGATCACGCAATTCGACCTGCAGCAGGTCCTCGGACAGTTGGAAGACGACCTCTACCGGCTTCGATTCGTCGAGCTCGTAGGCGTGCCGGAGCACGTTCGTCACCATCTCCTGCAAGGCCAGCAGGACGTTGTATCGATTGCCTTCGGGGTCCTCCTGGAAGACGACCGATTCCAGCAGGGTCTCGCCGGTCTGCCAGACCAGGCGCAGGTGGTCCATGGGACCTGTGAGCTTCAGTACGACCTGGGCAAACATGTGAATGGACCTCGAAGTTCCGACTCCGACTATCGGCCGGTCGCCCGCCGAATCTGAGCCGGAGTCCGGGTGGGCGCCCCCGTGGCACCAAGGACCGGCCCTGGCAAGTCCGCCATGGTTCCAGTGGCAGTGGAGCTTCTCGCTGGCTAACCTTCTGCCCAGGCGGTGACTCGCGTGCACTTCGGGTGAACGCGGCAAGTCCCAGGCGGCCCAGGAGGCCAAGGTCCATTGCGAATTCCCAAGTGGCGTGTCCGGTCCGCGCTCACGTGCTGTCCCGTCGGGTCGGTGTTCTTGCTGGCGTTGCTGGCGGTCGGCTGTGCCGGGCCGCGGTATTCCCGTGCCACCAGGTCCGACGCGGGATTGCCAACCTCGGTCTCCTCGGCGGCGATCTTTGCCGAGCCGATCGGCAGCCTTGAGGGCGAACTCGAGCAACTGAGCCGGGCGAAGACGACCCCCGCGCTGCTGCGTCGGGCCTTCCTCGAACTGCGCAACGGTCACCCACAGGCGTGCATCGATGCCACCGCCGAGGTGCTGTATGGGCCGACGCCGCCTTCCGCGAACGAAGAGTCCTTTGCCCGCTACCTGCGCGCCGAGGCCTACAACCAGAAGGGTACGCCCGAACTGGGCATCTTCGATCGCGACCGGGCACGCCTGCTCGCGCTCGATCCCGAGCTGCGGCGGCGCCTGCCAGAGCCCGTCGCGGCCCCCGCGGAGGCCCCCCATGGCGCCCCGAGCGCCGTGAAGGTCCTCGCGCGCTCCGCTTGGGACGCCAAGGCGGCCGATCGCAGCAATCTCGAACCGATGGTCCGGCCGTCGCGCCTCACGATCCATCATTCGGCGATGTACTTCCGCGACACGCGGCCAGCGTCCTGCAAAGCCCAGCTGCAGATGATCCAGCGCGAACACATGGGCAACCGCGGCTACGGCGACATCGGCTACCACTACCTCATCGACCCCTCCGGCCGGGTCTGGGAAGGCCGCGAGATGCGGTGGCAAGGTGCCCACGCCAGTGGCGACAACAATATCGCCAATATCGGGGTGTGCCTGCTCGGCAACTTCATGCGCGGGCGCAGTGGGCAAGGCCCGACCCCAGCCCAGGTAACCTCGATGCAGCAGCTCGTCGTGAGCCTCATGGCGCGATACCGCTTCGGGGCCGACGCGATCCACTGCCACAGTGACTTCAAGGCGACGGAATGCCCGGGGCCGCTGCTCGAATCCGTGGTAACCCAGCTCGCCCGCGACCTGCAGAAGCGGGGCAATGCGCCGGTGGCCACCAACGCCCGGATCGCGCCATAACCTCACGAGGCGTTTCCTGCCGATAGCGAAGGCATGGCAACGTCCCCCCAGAAACCGCAGCTCCAAGGGCCGTTCCGTGGCGCCGCGAGCCTGCCGGGGGCGCGGACCAGTTGCGCGCTGCTGACGCTGCTGACGATCCTGCTGGCCTGGCCAGCGCCGCCGCCCGCCCTGCCGATCCTGGTCCGGCCGGCCTACTTCGCGCTGCTGTTCTGGTTCTTCCGCATCACGGGGCGCCGCAGCGACCAATTGCGTGGGCAGGCGATGCGGCTCGTCGGCTTCGGCTTCCTCGTGCTGTGGGTGTCGGCCACGACCAGCGCCGTGATCCACTTCGCCTCGCTGGAGAATCGCCACCCCATCTTTGAATACCTGCGCCTCGCGTGCGACCAGGGCGCCCTGTTCCTGCTCGGCACCACGCTGATCTCGTATGGGCTCATGCTGTGGATTCCGCAGGTGCTCGACAGCCATCGGCGGCTGGGCGTCTTCGTCGAACACCAGAGCGGCGAACTGCGCATCGCCGAGAGCACCCGTTCGGAGCTCGAACGTGGCCTCGTCGAAGCGGACCGCCGGGCGATCCTCGGCGAGCTCGCCGCCAGCATCGCGCACGACCTCCGCAATCCGCTGTCGATCGTGAAAGGCAGCGCCGAGTCCCTGTGCCGCAAGCCGCGTTCGCAGCAGGAAATCGCCGAACACACCGACGTGATCCGCCGCAACATCGAGAAGGCGGACCGCACCATCGCGTCGCTCATCGACCTCGGCCGACCGCGGGCCAGTTCCCCGGTGACCATGCTCGCCAGCGACATCTTCGCCGAGGTTCTGCAGCTCGTGCAGATCGAAGCCAACAGCCGCCGCCTGCGCTTCCAGATCACGATCGCCGGCAACGCGCGCACCGTGCAACTCCATGTGGATCGCACCTTGCTTGCCCAGGCGCTGCTGAACCTCGTGCTCAACGCGATGCAGGCGTCGCCGGCGAACAGCACCATCACGCTGCGCGCGCGCACTTTGCCCGGAGGAACCCCGTCTGGAGGGGGCACCACCATGCTCGCCATCGAGGACCGTGGTTGTGGCCTCAAGACCTCGGTGCGCGAGCACCTGTTCACGCCGTTCTACACGACCAAACAGCACGGCACGGGCCTCGGACTGCTGAGTTGTCGTCGCATCGCCACAGAACTCGGTGGCCATCTCGGCCTCTACCCGCGCCGCCGCGGTGGCGCGCGCGCCGTGCTGCTGCTGCCCGCAACCGCGCGGACTCCTGGTGCGGCTCTCCACGACAGGCAACCTGAAGAGGCCGCATGGCAAACCAGCAATTGCTGATCGTCGACGACGAACCCGACATGCGCTGGGTCCTGCGCGGGCTCTTCGAAGAGGCGGGTTTTGTGGTCGCCGAGGCGGCCGACGGCGACGAAGCGCTGCGTAGCATCGCCGGTTCGATCCCCGATGTCGTGCTGAGCGACATGCGCATGCCACGGGTGCCCGGCATTGAGCTCTTGCGCGCGATCCAAAGACAATCGCCCGACCTGCCCGTGGTCCTGCTAAGCGCCGTCGAGGACCTCAAGACCGCGGTCGAAGCGATCAAGGAGGGCGCCTTCGACTACCAGGCCAAACCGTTCGACCCGCAACGACTGCTGCTCACGGTGCAACGCGCCGCCGAACAACACGCCTTGCGCCGCGAAGTGCAGCAACTGCGCAGTTCGCTGCCCACGCACCACCTCGACTTCGGTCCGAGCCCGAAGGCGCAGCTGCTGCGCCGCAACATCGAGCTCGTGGCGCCCCAGACGACGCTGGCGGTACTGCTCGGCGGCGAATCGGGCACCGGCAAGGAAGTCGTCGCGCGCGCCATCCACGCGCTGTCGCCCCTCGCCGCGGGCCCGTTCGTCGCCGTCGATTGTGGAGCACTGCCAGAACCGCTGCTCGAAAGCCACCTGTTCGGCCACCAGAAGGGCGCGTTCACCGGTGCCGACCGCGCGCGCCCGGGGCTCTTCCAGATGGCGGACGGCGGCACCTTGTTCCTCGACGAACTCGGCAACCTGCCGCTGGCGCTGCAGGCCAAGCTGCTGCGGGCCCTGCAGGAACGCGTCGTGATTCCGGTTGGTGGCAGTGAACCTGTGCCGTTCCGGGCCCGCCTGCTCTGCGCCACCAACGCCGACCTCAATGGTGCGGTGCGCGCCAGTCGCTTCCGCATCGACCTCTACCACCGCATCGCCGAGTTCGTGGTCGCGCTGCCCTCGCTGCGCGAACGCCCCGAGGACATCGTACACTTCGCCCGTTCGTTCCTGGCCGAAGCCAATCGCGAGATGGGTCGCCATGTCACGGGCTGCAGCCCGGACGCCGAACGTTGGCTGCAGAAGCAGCCATGGCCGGGCAACCTGCGCGAACTGCGCAACGTCGTGCGCCGCGCTGTGCTCTGCTGCAGCGCGCACGAACTCGATCTCTGCGACTTCGAGCCCGGCAGTGTTGCCCAAGGCCCGGTGCTGCCCGCCGGCGAGGACAGCGATCGCTCCCTCGCCGAACGTGTACGCGAAGCCACGGACGCCCTGGAGGCCCAGATCCTGCAGCAGACCCTGGCCGAATGCGACGGCAACAAAGCCGCGGCGGCGCGGGCGCTGCGCATCGACTACACGACGCTGCATCGCAAGCTCAAGCGACACGGCTTGCTGGCCTGAACCGGCCACCATGGCACGCGCGCCATGGTGCGCCCACCACAACCGGGCACCTTCTGCCGCGGTAGCCCATCCCGGGACATTCGCCCCGGCGATGGCATGGGCCGAGCCGGGAATCGCCCGCAGCGCGCCCAGTTGGCGCGCCCGTTGCGAGTAGCTCCCGGACACTCCGGCAACCCTCGCGGCCGCACCTACACCTGGGTGCGGCCGCGAGCATGTTCCCCCCGCGGTTCCGCAGCCGAAGAACGCCGTTGCGGCCCCGCCTTGGCCTACTATGCACGCCCATGCGCGCCGTTGCCTTGTGCCCCCCCCTGTTGGCAGTCCTGCTCACCGCCTGCGGCGGCAAACCGACGCCGGGTCCCGTGCTGCAGGGTCCCGGGCGCCAGGGCCCTCCGCAGCCACCCGCTGTGGAGTTCGACTTTGGCGTGATTCCCCACGGGGAGTCGCGCCAGCATGACTACGTGCTCGATACGAAGTTGCTCGGCGCCGACTACGTGCCGCTGCGCGCCCAGCTCGACTGTTCGTGCGGCCGCGCCCAGATCGTGCTGCGCGACAAGCAGGGCAACGAACGGCTCGTCGACGGCAGCCCCGCATCGGTGAACGCGCCGACCGCCGACGAGACCCTCATCGCCCGCGTGTTCCTGGACACGGTCACGAAGGACGCCGTGGACCTGCCGCGCACCACGAGTCGCGGCAGCATCCTGCTGCAGCCGCTGCACGATCGCGACGGCTCGCTGCGCGTACAATGGCCGCTGCTCCTGCATTTCGGCATCGAATCGCCCGTCGAGCTGCACCCGTTTGCCGCCCTCGACTTTGAACGGGTGCCACAGTCCCAGCGGCCCGAGATCACGACCAACCTGCGCGGCGACGCCACCCACCGGGACCTGCAGTTCGGCGCGGTCACCTGCACCGATCCCGCGCTCACCGTGACGCTCGAACCAAGCGGCGACCACTTCGTGCTGCGCACCCGCTGCCAACCCGGCGAAGTCGGCAACCACCAGGCGGTGATCAGCATCGCGACGAATCTGGAGTCGGGCTACCAGGTCAATCTCGGCGTGCAGTGGAAGGTCGTGCCGGACCTCGAAGCGCGGCCGATGGCGAAGCTGTCCTTCCTCTGCAACCTGCAGCGCGAACAGCGCAAGGACGAGATTGCGAGCCAGTTCCTGCTGGTCGCCGACCACGATCCGCAGCGGGGCGGGGAGTTTTCCCTGCACGAACTCGTGGACGACCAAGGCCGCGACGCACGCTCGAGCTTCGAGGTCACGTTCGTTCCCATCGCCGGCCCGGACCAGCAACACCGCATGTTCGTGCGGTACCTCGGCGGCCAGGCCCAAGGCTTCCGCGGCAAGCTCGTCTTGCGCAAGGGGGGCAGCACGGGTCCGTTCCTATCGATCGAGCTGGTAGTGTTTGCTGGCAAGAACCCATGATGACGCCCCGCCCCTGGACCGTGCCACTGGCCGCTTTCCTCCTGGCCTCCGTGATCGCGACCTTCGCGCAGTGTGGAGGGGATGCCACGGCCGCTTCGCCCGCCCCAGGACCGAACATCGCCGCGACCCCCCCGGGTCTGACCCAGGACCCAGCTCGGCAGCCGCCTATCCCCCAGAACGTCGACCGCGTACGCCTGCTCGTGTCCGGAGCCATGCTCGGCCGCCTCGAACCGTGCGGTTGCGCGAGCGGCCAGCTCGGCGGGTTGCCGCGGCGCATGCAGCACGTGGGCGAACAGAGCCTCGGCGGCCGCAAGACCTACGACCTGCTCATCGAAGGTGGTGACATGGTGGAAGGCGCTACCGAACTCGACATGCAGAAGGTCTTCACGGCCCTGCAGGTGCTGTTCGGCATGCAGCACCCCTACGACGTGCTCGGCATCGGCCAAAAGGACCTCGAGCTGCCGTTCGCCGAATGGACGAGCTACCTCGCCATGGCCCCGGTCGTGGCGACCGACCTCACGAGCACTGCCGCCGAATGGCCCGGCAAGCCGTTCGTCGAGAAGCAGGTGCGCAACCACAAGATCCGCGTGCTGTCGTTCACGCTCGCACTGCCCGAAGTGATGCAGAAGGAAGGGGCGCCAATCCAACTGCTCGCGCCAGCCGAGGCATGGAAACTGGGCTTGCAAGGCGCCGAAGACGCGACGCTGCGCATCCTGCTCGTGCACGCGACGGACGGCAAGACGCGCGAACTGCTACCCAAACTCGAGCCGAAGCCAGACCTCGTGCTGTGCTTCGACGAAGGGTACACCGAGCCGCCCGCGCACCCCGAACTGCTCAATGGTGTGCCGATCGTGTATCCAGGCACCCGCGGCCGCATGCTGCTCGACGTGTCGCTCGCGCGCCTGCCCGAAGGACCGCGCGCCGGCTACGAGATCCTGCCGCTGCAAGGCAGCAAGACCATTCCCGGCGGTGGCGGGGATCCCGACACCAAGGAAGTGCTGTTGCAGCACCGACTCCTGGTCAAGGAAGACCACGTTCTCGCGAAGATGGCCAACCAGCGCCCAACCGCAAACGGCGCCACCTACGTCGGCTCCGCGACGTGCGCCGGCTGCCACGCCACCGCCTACGACATCTGGAAGAACAAGACCAAACACGGCCACGCGTGGCAGACGCTCGTCGATGCCGAGAAGGACCCCAAACGCTATGGCTGGCCCGTCACCGCCTATCCCGATTGCGTGAGTTGCCACGTCGTCGGCTACGGCGAGAAATCGGGCTTCGTGACCGCCGAGGACACCCCGAGCCTCACCGACGTCGGCTGCGAACGCTGCCACGGTGCCGGCAGTGACCACGTGCAGAGCGGTGGCAAGAAGGCGATGGGCAAGGTCGGCGGCGGCATGGCCTCGGTGGTCTGCACGCAGTGCCACGACTTCGAGCAGTCGCCGGATTTCCTCTATACGAACAAGTGGCCACTGATCCAGCACGGCCGCGAACCGGGCCAAGAGAAGAAATAGCGGCAGAAGAAGTAGCCGGACAGCGGGTCGCCTGGGCAGCGCGCCCACGCTACATTCCGACGCATGCACGGATCCGGCTCGTCTCGTCGTGACTTCCTGCTCGGCGCTGCAGCACTCGGCAGCGCGGCATCCCTTCTCCCCGCTGCGTCCGCGCCCCGGCGGGCGCGTTCGCCCAACGACCGCCTGCGCATCGGCGTCGTCGGCTGCGGAGGCAAGGGCCTCTCCGACATGCAGGCATGCGCGAAGACCCAGGACATCGTCGCTCTGTGCGATGTCGACGAGGGCAAGGCGAAGACGGCGCGCGAGGAACAACCGAAGGCGGCGTTCTACGAAGACTGGCGCGACATGGTCGAGAAGGAAAAACTCGACGGCCTCGTCGTGAGCACGCCCGACCACAGCCACGCCGGCCCCGCCCTCCTGGCGATGTCGCGCGGCATCCACGTGTTTGTGCAGAAGCCCCTCACGCACACCGTGCACGAAGCACGTTTGTTGCGCGACGCGGCGCGCAAGACCAAGGTCATCACGTCCATGGGCAACCAGGGCACGTGCCTTGAGGGGTTCCGCTCGGCGGCGGAATGCGTGCGCAGCGGCGTGATCGGCGCGGTCACCGAAGTGCACGTCTGGACCAATCGCCCGGTCTGGCCGCAGGGCATCGCCCGGCCAACGCACATCGATCCGATCCCGTCTTCGTTCCGTTGGGACCTCTGGCTCGGTGCAGCGAAGTGGCGGCCGTTCGCAGCCGGCAAGAAGGACGGCGAGTTCAAGGGTTACGCGCCGTTCCACTGGCGCGGCTTCTGGGACTTTGGCACCGGCGCGCTCGGCGACATGGCCTGCCACGTGGCCAACCTGCCGTTCTTCGCGCTCGAACTCGGCGCCCCCGACTGGGTCGAAGCGGTGAGCAGTGAGGTCAATGACGAAACCGCGCCCAAACGCGCCACGATCCGCTTCGGCTTCCCGGCCAAGGGCAACCGCGGCCCGATCGTGATGACGTGGTACGACGGCGGCGACCTGCCCCCGCAGGACCTGCTGCCGGGCGTGAAGTACAACATCGGCGGCTTCCTGCTCAAGGGTGAGAAGGGCACGCTGTACTCGCCCACCGACTACGGCGAACGTTTCGACCTCTACCCGAAGGAGAAGTTCGAGGGCTTCCAGCCGCCGACACCGTTCCTGCCGCGCTCGCCGGGCATCCACGACGAGTGGCTGCAAGGCATCCTGAGCAGCACGCAACCGATGGCCAACTTCGAGTATGCGGCGCCGTTCACCGAGGCAATGCTGCTCGGCAACCTCGCCGTGCGCAGCGGCGAACGCATCGAATGGGACTCGGCGAACCTGCGCGTCAAGAACTCGGACAAGGCGCAGCGCTACGTGCAGAAGGAATACCGCCGCGGCTTCGAACTCACTTCGATCTGAGTTCGCCGGCCGCGGGGCCCTTGCAGTGCTCGTCGAGCCAGCCACACATCTCGGCGAGGCACTGCAGCACGTTCTCGCGCGCGCGGTAACCGTGCGATTCGTGGGGCAGCATGCACAAGCGCGCCGTCGCACCGTGGCCCTTGAGCGCGGTAAACAACCGTTGGCTCTGGATCGGGAACGTGCCCGGGTTGTTGTCGTCGGCGCCGTGGATCATCAGCAACGGCTCGTTGATCTTGTCGGCATGCGAAAACGGCGACATCGCCTGGTAGACGTCCGGCGCCTCCCAGAACGTACGTTCTTCGTTCTGGAAGCCAAATGGTGTCAACGTGCGGTTGTAGGCGCCCGAACGCGCGATGCCGGCGCAGAACAGGTCGGTGTGCGCGAGCAGGTTGGCGGTCATGAAAGCCCCATAACTGTGGCCCGCCACGGCGATGCGCTTCTCGTCGATCATGCCTTCGCGCACCAACGCCGCGACCGCTGCACGCGCGTTCTGCTGCACCTGCAACACGAACGTGTCGTTCGCGGTCTTCACGGGACCGACAATCGGCATCGACGCATCGTCGAACACCGCGTAGCCCGCCAGCAGCAGGAACAGATGCGAGGCCCCACTGAGCCGCAGGTACTGGTTGGGCGAAGCGCGAACCTGCCCCGCGTCACTGGCCTGCGTGTATTCCAGCGGATAGGCCCACACGAGCACGGGTAGCTTCGCCCCGGCCTTCGTACCCGGCGGCAGGTACAGCGTGCCACTCATCGGCACACCATCCTCGCGTTCGTAGTGCAGCAGGCGCTTTTCGATGCCGCGCGTGAACTCGGCGGCCGGATCCGCAAACTGCAGGACCGTGGTGCGCTTGCCGCTCGCGGTGTCGATCGCCACCAGGGATGGCGCATCGGTCGGCGACTCACTGCGCACGAGCATGCGCAGACCTTCGGCATCGAGGAACCCGACCAACGACTCGTTGCGTCCGGCGGCGCATTCAAACAGGCGCTTCTTCTGGTCCGTCGCGAGGTCCCAGACATCCACAAACGGCCGATTGCCGGCGGCGGACGCACCTTGCCCGGCCAGGAACAACGAGGTGCCCCGTTCGCGCAACCACGTCACTCCCGAGGCACTGCGCTCGCGCAGCCGCATGCCGGGATCGCCGTACGCATCCTGCGTCGAACGTTCGTAGAGCATCACACCCGGGCGGGCCGGGTCCTTCCACTCGTACCGCCAGACCCGCTGGCGGCGACTGCGCCGATCCAACTCGGTCGCGATGGCAAGCCCACTGGCCGCGAAGTCGACACCGGCCGCGCGGTGCTGCGTCTGGAACCACGGTTGCGGCGTGCCGGTTGGCTCGGCAAGCACGAGCACCTGATCGCGGTGCGCAACCTCCGCTTTGGGATCCCCGCCGTCCAGCGCTTCCGTCCACCAGAGGGCATGGCCACCGCCGGGCAGCCAATCGATGCCACGCGGCCCCACGGGCACGCCGCCGATGGGCACCGCATCGCGCAGCGGGGACTTCGCAAGTTCGCACACCTGCTGCCCGTCCATGGCCAGCACCACGGTGCGGCGCGGGAACGCACTCGCCGGGACCAGGTAGGAGAACGGCCGCTCGATGTACGTCGCGAGCACGAACTGCCCATCGGGCGACGCTTCAAACCGGTCAAGCAAGCCGGGGCTGCCCACGTTCTTGCTCGTGCCGGCGGCGGGGTCGACGACGGCAAGCTGGCACCGACCGTAGTGCTCAAACAGACGCTCCTCGTAGCTGTCCTGCAGCAGGTCCTGGTAGGTGCGCACCTGCGCCTTCACGCCGCGCATCGACTCCTGCACCTGCGGACCGTCCGGGGCCCGCGGGGCAGCCGGCGCGGCCCCTTCAACCAGCCTGCGCACGAGCAAGCGCCGTTGGTCCGGCAACCACGCGACCGCACCCCCGAGCACCTCATTGAGCTGGATGCCGGCCACCTGCCGGGGCGCACTCGTCGCGGGGTCCGCAACGTAGAGTTGGATCCCCGAATCGTCGGTATGCAACAGCGCAAACGCACGATCGTCCGCCGACCAGATCGGTGCCGACCAATGCCCGGCCGGAATGTCGCCCCGAACCTCGCGCCCATCGGCCAGCGACCGCAGCGTCATGCCGACCACGCGCGAACCCAGTTGTGGCCCGTAGGTCCGTGGATCGATGCGCAGGCCTGCGAGTTTGTGGTGCGGTCTGGCGACCACTTCGATCGACGGCATGGCTTCGCGCTGCGTAAGGGCCAGCCAGGTGCCCTGCGGCGACAAGCTCGAACTCGGCGGCGGCGGCGCTTCCACGAGCCGGGCGATTGCCTCGGGCGGCCGGCGCCAGTGGCCGGCGGCCGCGGCGTCTTGGGCGAGCGCTTGCCGGTGGAAACCAGCAGCGAGTGACAACAATGCGAACGCAACCTTGGAACGGTGCTCGGTCATGGGCCTCCTGCGGGGGATCCCGCGGTGCCGCTCTACGCGTTGCGCGGCGACGCTGCACGCACAAGCCGCACAATCTGCGCCGACCTGTTGCGGCGTCCGGCAACGCTGAGCCGGGTCCGCCCTGCCGAACGAGCCTGCTGGGCGAGCCTCCGGAACGGGCTCAGCACCTACCGGGCGGCGATGCGTTCGAGGGTCTCGCGGTGCTTGTTCGCGAACGTCTCGCGAAAGTCCGTGCCGTCGACGAAGTCGAGGCGCGAATCCGACGGCCGGCGGCTCAACAGCTCGGCATCGATGAGGTTGAAGACGATCTCGCCAAAGTCGGCGGAGCTCCTCACCCCCCAACGTTCGAACACGATCGTGGCCATCGGCCCGAACTGGTCCGCTGCATACTCACGGATGCCGGCGACCAGCTCCTTGCCACCGATGTGCCGATCCTCGCCCGTGAGTTCGTCACGGCCGAGGTGCGTCATCGTGTAGTCGAGCGCATCGAGCACGAAGTAGTAGGCGTTGCGCGAGAACCTTCGGTCCCGGCGACGCACGTTCTGGATTTTGTCTTCGAGCAGGTCCTGTTCAGGCGCAGCCATCGACACGGTTCCTCCAAGGGCGAACTGGCGTGTTCTCCACGCTGGTATCGGCCGATCTGGAACCGCCCTTGAGTGCGCGCGAGTGACCGCTCGCGCGAACTCCCCCCTTCGGGGACCGTGCACCTAGTCGCCGGAGAACTGCAGCAGGCAGGCAGCGAGCACTTGCTCGGCGGGGATCTGCAGATCGAGATCCCGGTCTGCTGCCAGCGTCAGTTCGAGCCACGAAGTCCATGGTTCCGAAGTGCTCGCAGGGTAGGAATCGTCTGCCTGCTCTGCAAGAGCGTCGCGGCGTCGGCGGATCTCCGCGCGCAGCAACCAGAGGAAACTGCGCGCCTGCTCCTGCACGAGCCACCGCTCCTTGATGCCCTCGACCACTTCGCCGGCAAGGTCTATCGGCCGCAATCCCTGGGGAGCATCCAGGGCCTGCAGTACGAGATCGTGGAGGTGTACCATGCGTTTGGTCCCCAGTTCGAGGGCCAGCCCGAGGCTCCCCCGGCAGAGACCAATCGCCTGCGGCAGGTCCAAGGACCCGGTCGGCGAACGTCGCAAGATTTCTCGTTCGACCACGGAATCTTCGAGCGGCAACACCCGCAGCCGCTGCACCCGCGAGTGCACCGTCGGCAACAAACGCTCCGGGCTGGCGGCTTCGAGCAAGAGGAACGTCGCCTGCCCGGGCTCCTCGAGCGTCTTCAGCAGCGCGTTCTGGGCCTCGTCGCTCATGCAGTCGGCCGAGTCGACGCGCAGCACGCGGGCGCGGCCTTCGACCGCATGGCGCGACAGGGCTTCCTGCGCGTAGCGCACCTGTTCGATCGAGACCACGTAGAAGCTCTTCTTCAGATGCTTGTTGGCTTCCTTGTCGTCTTCATTGCGCGCGAGTTCGAGCACGTGCACATCGGGATGCAGGTCCGCGGCGATGCGCGAACACGTGCGACAGACCCCGCACGGCCCTTCGTCGTCGAGATCCGAGGGACACAACAACGCCGCCGTGAGCCATTTCATCACGACCGTCTTGCCGATGCCGTGCGCACCCGAGACGAGGATCGCGTGCGGCAACACGAGACGACGCGCCTGCCGCAAACTCGCGAGCAAAGCCGGCCCCTGACCAAGCGGCACCGTGAGACGAGGCGCGGCTTCCGGCGCTGCAGCCGCTTGGGATGCGTTGGCACGCTTGCTCTCGCGTAGCCAACGCGCGCTCACGAAAGTCTCCGCGCGAGGTGTGCGCGCAGCGACGCCTGCACGCTCGCGAACGGCCACGCCGCGTCGATGACCCGGCATCGCACTTCGGCAGCCGCGGCCTGCAAGAACCCCTGTCGCACGCGTTCGTGGTAGTCGGCGCCGCGCGCTTCGATGCGATCTTCGGTGCGCGAACGCCGACGCGCCTTGGCGACGATCGCCGGCACATCGAGTACGAAGACGGTGTCCGGCAGCAACGCACCGTGCACACGCCGCGTGAGGTCGAGCAACCAGTCGCTGTCGAGCGCCGTGCCCGGCGAACGGCTCAAGGCCAGCCCCTGGTAGACGATCGTCGACAGATAACACCGTTCGGCGACCACCACGGTGCCATTCTGCACGGCCGGTGCGATCACGTTCGCCACCAGTTCGGCGCGCGCGGCGCTGAACAGCAGCGCTTCGCTCACCGGCTGCAGGTGTCCGGTCGATGGCGACAGCAGGAGGCGCCGCAGCGCTTCGCCGACGGGCGTCGAACCGGGCTCGCGCACGTGCAGCACCGCGCGGCCTTGTTCGCGCAGCCACTCGCAGAGCCCGCGCGCCTGGGAACTCTTGCCACAACCGTCGGGGCCATCGAGCACGAAGTAGCGGCTCACAAGAGGCCCTCCACCTGCTGGCGCAGTTCCGCAGACCTGGCCATTTCCTGCTGCAGCGAACGCACCATGTAGCTGACCGCGGCGCGCGTGCGTCCGTCGAGGAAGCGGCCCACTTCGCCGCCGCTGAGGCCCTGCTCGAGGCACAGCATCGCGAGCACCTTGCGCGCCCGACTGACCGCGCGGCCTTGCCCCTTGCCGAGCAGGTCCGCCGCCGTCAACCCAAAGTGCTCGGCAACGCGGTCCCGCAGCCGCGCAAACACACGCCCCGGATCGATGAGTTCGAGGTACTTTGGCGGCAGCGTGGCACTGCGCGTCTTCGCCCAGGCGAGGCGCAGTTCGGGGAACGAACCGTCACAATGCTGCGCGAGCGTCTCGACGGCCTCGGCGCGCCCGTTGCGGGATGGAGCCCCCTCCAGGGCCCGCAGGTAGCGCAAACGCGCGAGTGGACCTGGCCGTTCGATGTTGGCGACGAACCCGGCCAGGAACAGCGTACCAAGGCTCGCGTCGAGGTCGCGGATGTCCTTCGGATGCCAGCGCGAGGCCAACAACGTCGGCGACCGCAGCGTCTCCCGCGCGCGCAGCACGGTGATGAGGAACTGCTGCAGTTTCTCCTTGCCGGCGATGCGGTGGATCTCATCGAGGACGAGCGGGCGATCCTGGCTCAGTTCGGTGCGCAGCTCTTCGACCCGCTTTTCCTGGTGCACGGCTTGGAACGCCCGCAGCAGCCCCGGCAGATCAAACCACATCGGCTTCTCGGTGCACTGTTCCCGCCACCACCGCAGCAGGAAGGTCTTGCCGACCCCCGAGGGCCCGTGGAAGAAGAACGCATTCGACGGCAGCGACCGCCCGGTGGCGAGGCTCTTCAGTACGAGGTGCGCCGTGCGATTGCTGTCGTCGATGACCGGGTGCTGGGGCGAAACCTCCAGTTCGAGCAGCCGATTCGGCTCGCGCGCCTGCAATTCGAGCTGCACCGGCGTGCCGATTTCGGCCGAGAACAGTTCCTGCAACAACGGCCGGTACAACGACCGCACGCGGTCGGCGACCATGCGCGTGCTCGCTTCGAGATACACCGTGCCCCGCTCGAGCAGCACCGGCCGCAGATCCGCGAGCCACGCCGTGAATACGGCCTCCCCCGCGCGCACGCGCAGGGCCTCCTGGACGCGGGTCCAGCAATCTAGAAGCACGGGCAACATGGAGTCAGAAAACGGGTTCGACGCAGTGCGAGGTCTCTCCTACACCAGGGGACCGGGGTCACCTGCCGAGAGAATCCGCACCGCGGAGCCGCGTCACGCTAGCAGGTCGTCAGCGCCCCTGCCAGCCTTGTTGCAACGCCTCGGCATCCGCTGCGGCCGGACTGCCGGCGGCTTCCCGGAGGACCCGCTGCACGAGCTCCTTGGCCAGGTCCCGGTCGCCCGCCGCGTGCCGCAAGCGGGCCGCTCGCACCCTGAGACCACCACACTCGTTTTTCTCTTCGGGAGATCCCGGCTCGCGCTTCTCGAAGTCCTTCTTCAGCGCGCGGCGATCCAACTGCGGCAACACGGCCGCACCCACCTCGTACTCCATGGCCGCCTGCAAGGGCTTACCCAGGGCTTCGTAGGCTTCGCCGAGACGAACGTGCAGTTCGCGGTGGAAGGGATCGATGCGGTTGCACTCGACGAGGAACTTGAGTTCCTCGGCGCGGTTGCCCGCTTCCTTCGCATACTGCGCGAGCGTCATCCGTGGCTCGAACGCGCGAGCGGTGCGACGGCAATAAGCCTTCATCTCCATCTGGGCGCGCGTCGGATCCTCCTGCTTGCGGTACAACGCGGCGAGGCGCAGTTCGGGCGCCAGTTCCTGCTCCGTGCACCCTGGCCAGCAGGCTTTCGCCCGTTGCCACATGTCCTCGGCGCCCTTGTCGTCCCCCGCCTCGAGCAGCACGTCCCCGCAGCGGATGCGCGAATCGAAATCGTCGGCACCGCCGGCGAAACCGCGTTTCCAGCAGTCGATCGCCGCTTCGGTCTCCTTGCGGCGAACGAGCAGTTCGGCGCGGACGAGCAACGCCTGGCTGTGTTCGGGATCGACGCGCAGCACTTCCGCGAGCCAGCGGCCGGCATCCACGGGGTTGTTGCGCTGCAAGCAGGCCCAGGCCAGGTCGGTGCGCACCTGGAGGTTCGTCTTGTCGCGCGCCGCGCGCAGCGCCAGCGTCTGCATCGACGCGTCGTCGAACCGCGGCACGAGCCGCATGCCACGCAGCTTCTCGGTCTGCACGAACTGCAACAACTGCGCGTCGAACGTCGCCGACGAGATGCCAAGCGCCCGCTGGAACGCGTCCTCGGTGTCGAGGTCCTCGCCAAACGCCTTCAGCAATTCGATCGCCTTGTCGAAGCCGTGTTCCTTGGCGATGAGCTCGACGATGAGCCCACCCTGGTAGTAACCAAACAGGATGCGCGGCCCGCGGAACAGGCGATTGAGCAGCTGGATCGGCGGAATGTCCTTGTTGGCGAAGGCATCAAACAACTCGCGGTCCATGCCGCGCTCCCAGGCCCGATCCCGCTGCTTCTCCTCGTAGACCGAGAACCCTTCGGTCAACCAGCGCGGCACCCGATGGCGGCTCAGCCCCAGGGTGAGCACGTGCGTGTATTCATGCCACGCCGTCGCCTCCCACATGAAGTCCTGCTTGCGCAGGTCGCTGTCGACGGGCGACACGAGCGTGATGAACGGCCCAAAACACGCGCCAAGCGCCGTGAAGCCGCGGAACCCGATCGTGCGCACCGAGAAATCGTCCCAGGTATGGAACGCCTCGATCTTCACGGGGCGGTCGGGCTGGTAGCCGTACTTGCCGCCGAGCACCTCCGCCGCCTCCAAGGCCACCGGCATCAGGTAGGCGCGCAGCACCTCGGCATCTTCGCGGTGCATCTCGATCCGGAACTTGCCGTTCTCGACGAGCGTGTATTCCGTATCGAGCAGGTTCTGCACGGCGAGCGCGTTGTTGCGCCACGGATTCACCAACCCGGCCTCGAGCACCTTCGCACGCTCGAGCAGTTCCTTGCCCTGCTTGCCTTCGCCGGTGTAGACGAGCGCCTTTGCCATGCCGTGCAGCGACGGGATGTGCTCGGGGGCCACGCGCAACGCCGCCGCGTAGAACGGCAGCGCGTCGCCAAACCGGTAGAGCGCGACGAGGTGGTCGGCGAGCACACGATCGGGCTCAGGCCAACCCGCATCGCCGGCCAGCGCGCGGGCGCGGAACGCTTCGTAACTCTCCGCATCGTGCAGCAGCCAGGCCGCGGCCGCCCGGTGGCACAACACGAGACGATCGTTCGGATTGATCTTGAGCACCTCGTCGAGGCGATCCGCCGCCGAGCGATAGCGGCGGTCGTCGAGCACGTTCGCAGCGCGTTCCAGCAGCGCTGGCACGCAGCGCGGATTGCGCGTGAGGGCGCGGTCGAGGAACAGCTCGGTCTTGCCGGCATCGAGCGCCTGGTTGGCGCTGCGCACGCGATACATCGCGAGCAACGCCTCTTCGTCGTCGCCATTCCGTTCGAGCACCTTAGCGAGGTCCTTCTCGCCGCTCGGGAACCCCATCGCTTCGCCATAAGCCTCAAACTTCAACTGGCCCAGCGTGACGCGCGCTTCGGACCGCTCCGGCGCCAGCTTCAGGCTGTCAACGAGCGCCTGACTCGCCGCTTCGAAGTTTGCCCGGCCACCAAGACGCCACAACGACCGCCCGAAAAACGCCAGCTGCAGCGCGTCGGCGGGCGCCGGCGACTCGGCATTCTGCTGCCACAACTGCCGCGCCTTCTGGCGCTGCCCATCGTTGTGGTAGAGGTCCGCCAGTTCGTACCGGACCTGAAGGTCCTTGGCATCCGCCTGCAGGAGCGTCAAAAGGCGCGCAATGCCGGCCCCATAGTCCCCGAGGCGGGCATCTACCCGCGCCGCGAGCAGCGCCGCACCACGCCGCGCGAGTACCGCAGTGCCGAGCGCCAGAAGGCCCTCGCGTGCCTCCTCATACTTGCCGGTGCGCACGAGGATGTCGCACAGCATCACCTTGGCGACCTCGACGGTCGACGCCTGCGGCCGGCTGCCTTCGGGCTCCTCCTCCGCCGCATCGAGGATCTCGTGCAGCGCGGCCTCCGCGCTTGTCAGCTCGCCCTTGTCGAGCTTGCGCTGCGCCGACTCCAGCAGGACTTCATACTCGTCCTCCTGCTGCGCTTGCGCGGGGTCTTGCGCCACCGCACGCGCCGCGCCAACGAAGGACAAGGCAAGCAGGAGACCAAATGGGACGATGCGGGGACCAACCATCGGCAGCACACCATACTGCCGCCGAGCACTGGGTGTTGGCGAGAAAGCCGGTCCGCACAAACACCCGGCCTACTTACCTGCCGCGCAACATCACACCATCCGTCGAGGTCACCGTGCGGCCCGCAGCAGAGAAGTCCGCCACCACGACCTGGAAGAGCAGGTGCAGCGGCAGCACGCTCGGCACCGGCACGGCAAAACTCGCCATGCCGAGACCGTTCGTCTGCGTGAGCATCGTCGCCCGCGGGTCGACGAGCAGGAGGCACGCACTGTTTGGCAACGCAATCGGCGCGGGCGCCCGCGAACCAAGCACGAGCACGGCCACGGCGTTGGGAATGGCATTGCTCACGCCAAGACGCATCGTCACACCTTGCGGCGTCTGCACAACCTGCCCCGTCAGGTCCCCACCGCATTGGCGGCCGAAGTCGGTCATCGAGTAGACCTGAGCCTCAGCGGTGGCGGCGAACAGAGCGGCAACGAGAGCTAGATCGCGCATGGGGTTCCTGGCTAGGAGTCGACGGCTGGCCGTTGGCCTACGGCGACTGCCGCGCGCGCGGATCGTTCGCCGAAAGGGCCAATTCTAGGTAGGCGATAGCCACGCTGGCGCCAGGGTCACGTCGCAAGTACGTACCGATGCGGACACCCAAAAACCCTGCTGCGGGTGCCGAACGCACCACAACTCACCGCGCAAGGCAGGCTTAGCGGGCCTCAGTAGTTGTTGCGCAGCTCCACGCCATTGCTCGTGTCGAGGCCGAAGTTGGCCTGCGCCGGATCCAACGTGAGCACCTGCGAGAACACCGAGAGCCCCGCCCACGGCGGCACGAACACCGAGTATTGCCCGATGCCGAGGCCGTTCGCGAAGACGAGCAGGTTGCTGTCGAGCGACTGCCGCAGCAGGCAGTTGCTCCATGGGGCCGGCAAGGGCGACGCGGCGGATTGCAGGCCAAACATCGCAAAACCGAGCGCATTCGCCGGCGCGCCCGCGAAGTTGAGCGACGCTTGCTGTCCGCCGCCGGACGGCGCGAGTTGGGCCGTGAGCACGAGCGTGCTGCACGGCGAGCCATACGACACCACCGACGACGTCGGCTGCAAGCCCAGGTAGAGCGCCAGCGACTTGCCGAGCTGCGCTCCGCACAGGTTGTAGTCACTCTCGGTATTCCACGACGTCTGCTGCGGGCCCATGCCGTAGGTGCCCTCGAACGTGATCGCCATCACCGGCTGCTGGAACGCAGGGGCGCCGGTC
This sequence comes from Planctomycetota bacterium, assembly GCA_020851075.1. GTDB lineage: Bacteria > Planctomycetota > UBA1135 > UBA1135 > UBA2386 > JADZDL01. The sequence goes on from JADZDL010000230.1 coordinate 42,808, forward strand.
CACGAAGACAGTGCCGACCAACGATCGTGCATCATCGACTCGACGAACGGCCGCGACGGCGCCCCCGCGGAACTGCTCTGCGTCGAACCGCGCTGCACGAACAGGCTGTTGGCGCGGAACGTCGAGATCCACTGCCCTTCGAGCTGGTTCACGACGGGCAGCACGCCGGAGTTGTTGGAGGTTGCGTTCCAGTTGGCGTTGGCCGTGTGCTGGAAATGGAACGGATAGCTGACGTTGTGCGAGCTGTGCAGGTTCAACACCACGACGATCGGGTTGCTGGCCGGCGCGGCCGGCGTGCCCATGTAACCTTCGATCGCCGTGCGCAGCGCCGTGATCTCCGGCTGCGCGCTGTTGTAGGGTGCGGCCCACTCGTTCTCGAGGTTCGAGGAGTTTGCGTTGGTGCGGTAGTTGCCGAGCGCCACACCGTCCGGATTCGCCATCGGCACGATGTCGAGGATCGTGTGGTCGAGCAGCACCTCGGCATAGGGATCGCCCGAACCGAGCCAATCGATGAGGCCTTCGACCGTGAAGTAACTCGTCGTCTCCGCCGGATGGATGCCACTGTGGATCCAGATGCGCTTCTTGCCCGCGTCCGGCACGGTGCTGTCGGTGAGTTCGATGCGGTGGATCGGGCGCCCTTGCACCGACGTGCCGATCACGGCGACGCTGCGCACGCGAGCATGCGTCGCGAGGCTCGCTACGTAGGCATCCTTGCGCGCCGTGGTGTACGGGAAGTACTTCGCGATGCGGATCGTCGTCGTGCCGGGCGGCGTCGCGATCGTGAAACGATGCTGCGTGCTCGACGGTTGCGTCGGCACGGCACTGAGCGGCAAACGCGTGTAGGGTCCAAACGTCACCCCACCGTCCGTCGACTGCGCCCAGACGGGCAGGATCACATCGGTGTAGCCGGCGTTGCCAACCGTGACCGTGAGCGTATTGCCCGCCGCGGCCAGGTTGCCGATCTGGCAATGCCACCAGCGGCGAAACGAGGTGCCAAGCGCAGCGTTGGCGTTGTCATCCTCCATCGTGAGCGACACGTTGAAGGCCGTGCCGCCGGTGGCGGTCACCGTCGCCGAACGCATGCGCATGGTGTCCCCGGTGAAGGTGACCTGCGGGGTCTGGGCGTGCGCCAGCGCCGCGAATGTGAGGGAGGCAAGGAGCAACGCGGGCGAAGGGCGCATGGGGCGCATACGTTCTGCCCGACGGAGCACGGAGTCAACGACCCACGGCGATCCCGGCGGAGCCCGTTCGCGGGGGCGCACGGCGCGGCCCCGGCCACCGACCGATGCGATGGGAGCATCCGGGCCGATAACCCGCTCCTACACCTCAGTTCGCCGTCGGCATGTCTTCAAAGACCTGGATCGCTTCGCGCACCGGCGCAGGGATCGGCACCGGCCGCAGGTTGCCATCGACGAAGACGAGCGCCGCCTGCCCGGTGGCCAGCACGTGGTCTTCGGCGCGCACTTCGTAGTCCATCTGGAAGCTCGAGGTGCCGAGCGAACGCGTGCGCACGGCGACTTCGGTCTTCATGCCGATGCGGCCCGGCCGCAGGAACGTCACGGTCGCCTCGGCGAGCAGGAACGGCACCCGGCGTTCCTGCAAGAGGCCCAGGTGGTCGAAGTACTGGAACCTCGCCTCCTCCATGAGGCTCAGGTAGACGGCGTTGTTGACGACCCCTTCGGAGTCGACATCCACCCAACGCAACGGCACATCGGCAACGAAGCGGTAGATCATCCGTGCTATCGTGCGCTCCACCGCCTCCGGAATCGATGGTCTCCCGGAGCGATCCGCCGCCTCGTTCGTAGTCCGACCCGCCATGAAGCCAAGCAAGCACGACTGGCTGTCCGTCCTTCCGCTGATCCTCGGCGCTGCCGTGAGCACCTCGCTGGTGGCCCAGGGGACCCAAGAGAAACCGCCAGGTCTCGCCGAACGCGGCGCCACCTTGCAGGTGGTCGAACCCGACGCCAGCGACCTCGAACTGCGCATGACCCCGGTGGTGCGCGCGGTGCAGCGGGCGGCCGACAGCGTCGTGAGCATCTACCTGCAGACACCGGCGCAACCTGGCCGTCGCGCCATCACCCAGGGCCAGGGATCGGGTGTGATCCTCGACGATTCGGGCCTCGTGATCACCAACTGGCACGTCGTCGCCCAGGCCCTCGAAGGTGAGTCCGTCGGCATCCCGATCGGCATCGAAGTAAAACTGCGCGATGGGCGAGCGCGCAAGGCCCAGATCCTCAGCAGTTCGGCGACGCGCGACCTGGCGCTGCTGCAGTTGCGGCTCGAAGCCGACGAGAAGGTGAAACCCGTCGACATTGGCCGTTCGGCCGACCTCATGATCGGCGAGACGTTGATCGCGATCGGCAATCCGCAGGGCCACGCCAACACGGTGACCAGCGGCGTGTTGTCGGCGACGGGGCGCGAGATCCAGGTGCGCGATCCCGTGAACGGCCAGCCGCGCGAGTATCGCGACCTGCTGCAGACCGACGCCGCGATCAACCAGGGCAACAGCGGCGGCGCCCTGCTCGACATCACGGGCCGGCTCGTCGGCATCAACAACGCGATGGCCATGGGCGCCGAGAACATCGGTTTTGCGATCCCCATGGACCTCGTGCGCGAGGTGTTCGAGAAGGAACTCGTGCGCAGTTCGAGTTTCGCCGATGCCGCCAATTCGGCCTGGATCGGCATCGATGTCGCCGACCAGGCTGGTGCCGTCGTCGTGACCCAGGTGCTCGCCGGCAGCCCGGCGGCGCTCGCGGGCGTGCAGAAGGGGGACGTGGTCGCCCGCATCGGAACGCAGCCGATCCACTCGGGGCTCGACTACCAACGCCATCTCGTCGAAGCGCCCGTGCGGCAACCCTTCCCGCTGACGCTGAAGCGCGGCGACCAGTCGGTGGACGCCACGCCGCTGCCGATCCCCTCGTCGAACGGCCGCATCCTGAAACTCATCGGCGTCACGTTTGACGAGGTGACCAACGACACCGATCCGGATCTGCTGCGCAAAGCCACCCTCGCGGTCTACCGCGGCACCAACCTGCGCCGCGTGCCCCTGCTGAACAAAGTGCTGCGCGTGCGCTACGTGCAACCCGGCTCGCCCGCCGAGAGCATCGGCCTGCAGGTCGGCGACGCGCTGCCGTCGGCCCTCGTGCGCGACGATCGTTTCGGCTTCAGGTGGCGCGCGGTGGTCTCGATCAGCGACTTCGCGTCGGCACTGCGCGACCACGAAGGGGCGTCGCTGAAGATCTCCGTGCTGCGCGGCGACGAAGACCTCGAAGGCACCCTCGAAGTGCGCGGGCCGAAGAGTCGCTAGTGTGATGCCCCAGATTTCTGGTGCACCACACTAGTTCCATACCCAATTGGCGCGGGCGACCATCGAGAACGTGGTCGGCAGGTCGGGATCGTCGGGCAGTGGCACTTCTTCGACGGCGCTGCGGAAGCTCGCGCGGCGGGACAGGCGCCGCAGGTCGGCCGGTTCGAGGCCATCGAGCAGGAGCATGGCGGTCGCATCGCGCTGCGCCCGGTGCACGGCGTACGTCTGCCCACCCGCCGTGCGCCAATGGGTGGGAATGCCCCCACCAAGCAGGCCGATCTGGTCCTTGAGCCCTTGCCGCGCGAGGCGCAGTCGTTCGGCCATCAGCGAATCCGGACAACGCTGCAGATGCCGGGCCATGGCCGGAATCACGAGCCCACCGGTGATCCAACCGCGTTCGAGGTAGACACCACCACCGAGCTCTCCTTCGCCAAAACGGTAGGTGCGCGCCACCGGATCAAACCGCCGGTCGATCGAGACTGCGAGCCGATCGGCGGCGGCCGCAAGGTCGCGGGCCGGATCGATCGCGAGCAGCGCCTCCAGTTCGAGCAGAGGCCACGCGTAGTCGCGCGCCACTTCGTACTGCTCGCTACCGGTTGGTGGATGGCTGGCAAGGCCGCGACCGATGGCGCGCGCCGCGGCGATCAAGTCGTCATCGGCGGCCACGAGGCCCGCCAGCAGCAGGCCCTGCAGCCACGCGTGCCCCGGCGCCGGCATGCCCGTACGGTGATCGGGCCCATGCGTAAACGGCAGTCCCGATCGTTGGTCGAAGTCGCGATCGCAGAGATGGCTGGCACAGCGCAACGCCTGTGAGAGGGCCCCCGAGTCGCCAAGTACGAAGGCACACCGCAGAAGGCCGAGCGTGGTGTCGTACTCGAGGTTGGTGACGACGCCCTGGCTGCGTTCGAAGTCTCCCGCACCGCGCACGCCCGGCATCTCGACGAGCTTGCCGCGCACCGCCGCGAGCTGCTTGCGCACCGCCTCGCCGATGCGGCCACCCGCCGGCAGCACCCCACCTTGGTCCCAGAACCGGCGCGGCAGGTGCACCACGGGCTCGACGCGAACGGCCCGCTCGCCGTTCCAGACCGTGCGCGCTTCCCCCGCGAGGTAGGTCTCCCCACCGATCGTCGTCGACTTCGAGAACTGCGTGCGCTGGCATTCGTCGATGTGACCATCGCTCCACCGCCAACGGCGCACGCGCAGCTCGCCGGCGGGGCTCCGTTCTTCTTCAACTTCGTGCACGAATGCCGCACCACGCTGGTCCTGCACCGGCGGTTGCCCGCCCGCGGCGATGCGCACCTGGCCCCGCGCCCCGACGATCGCGATCTCGACCCAGACCGGATCCGACTCCAAGGTACCAACGGGCAACCGACGCCACTGCAAAGCGCCCGGGCCATTCAGCCGCAGACCCTGCGCCACGGCCGCCGCCGGCAACGGCACGCCAAAACGCACGGGTTGCCCATCGACCGACAGCGCAAGCAGTGCCTGCACTCCTACGGCTAACATCATCGTCATGCCGCTCTGTGCCGCGGAACGCGCTGCGGTGGCCCGATTTCTCAAGAATCGTGTTCTTGAGCTCGAACGCAGCCAGCTCAGTCGCTCCAGACACTGCGGAACAACTGCCCACCGGCGACCAGCCACTCGAGAAAACTGTCGTGGTAGGGCGCCACGCATTCGGCGTGCAGCTCCGCGCGCGTCATCCACCGTACGGCCAGCACTTCGTTGGCCGGGGCCGGCTCGCCCGGCGCCACTTCGACCGCAAAGAAGAACGAACGCCACGCGTGGCGACGCACCGCGGCCTTCTGGCGTTCGCCTTCCTGCACGAACAGGAACTGCGTCTCCCCCACGACCAGGAGGCCCGTCTCCTCGCGCACTTCGCGCCGCACGGCTTCGTAGAGCAGTTCGCCCGCTTCGACGCGTCCACCCGGCAGATCCCACGTGCGCATCGTGCGCCCACCGATCTGCCGATCGTTGCCGACCATGAGGAACCGCTCCCCGCGGCGAATGACCGCAAACGCGCCCAGGAAGTCGCCGTCGTTCACTGCACCCTCGTCACGGACCAGATCGCCTGCGTGAACGGAAACCCGACCTGCGGGCTGGCGGTGGCAATGCCCTCGGCAATCGTCAGCGCCTCCGGATCCCCGAGCCCCGTCAGTTGCACGAAGGGTTGTGGGCCGCTGGGCGTCGTCAACACGACTTCAAACCAGGTTTCACGAAACCGCGCCGAGCCGGACAGTGGCAGGCTGCCCGCGACGGCGCCGGGCAACTCCATGGTGCCTTCGAGCAGCAACTGGCCGGTGCGCACGGACTGGTGCAACGAGACGATCACTGGCACGGCCGCCTCGGCCCCACTCTGCATGCTGCCTTGCCAGGTGCCCGACAGGTCCACGATCGCCGGCAGATCCTTCTGCCACGTGGCCTGCAACGTGCCCCCATCCACCGCGCAGTTGTAACTGCCATCGAGCGTGCGGCCGGCGCCGAGCGTCGCGAAGAGCACCACGTCACTACCCAAGCGCAACTCGAACGTCGTTCCGGACAAGGCGATTTGGTAGTCATCCGGCGCGAGGCACGGATTGTTGACGAGGATCGTGACCACGGGTGCCGCGGCAAATTCCTGCACGCGCAGGATGATCTCGCCACCGGTCTGGTCGGCCGTCGAAGTCCAGGTCCCCAACCACTCGCCTTGCAGCCCCGCCGGCACCGCCGAACCGACGCGCACGGACTTTATGTGCAGTTCACCGCACGCGGCGAACAACAACACTGCGACGAGGGATGCGCGGGAAGCTCGCATGGTGCCGGCGGTAGCCCGCCATGGCCCTACGATAACCGAACTCAGCGCCGCGCGCAGGAATAGACGGCCAGCAACTGGCGGGCGACTTCCTCTGGGGCGAAGCGCCGAACGGCCGCCCGGCCCGCCGCGATGTTGGCCGCGCGCAGGGTCGGCTCGCCCTGCAACCGCCGCAATGCCGCCGCAAGTCCAGGCGGCCCCGCCGACACGGGCACGAGCAAGCCTGGGCCAACCTTGGGCGCGTTCCCGCCCGCCTCGCCGCCCGCCTCGCCGAGCAGCGCATCACGCACGCCGGGCACGTCGTAGCCAACCACCGGCACTCCCGCCGCAAACGCTTCGACCGCGACCAGCGGGCAACCTTCCCGCACGCTTGGCAAGACCAGCGCATCGTAGGCTTGCAACCAGCGCACGATGTCGGGCATCGCGCCGCGCAGCTGCACACGCGCCCCGTACATCGCAGCCTGTTCGCGCAGCCGATCGCGCAGGGGCCCATCGCCGCACACATCGCCCCGCCAACCAGGCTCGCCGCCGATCGCCTCTACGAAGTGATCGACGCGCTTGATCGGCACGAGGCGGCCCACGCAGACGGCGCGCAGTTCGGACTCGGTGATGCCGAGGTGCGCACGCGCCACCGCACGTTCCGCCATCGGCGGCACCGCTACGGCCGGCGGCACGACGACGAAGCGTTCGCGCGCGGCGATGCCGGCAGCCGCGAGTTCGTCCGCACACGAAGCGCTCACCGCGACCAGCACATCCGTCGTTGCCGCGAGCCGCGCTTCGAGCTTCGCCAGGCACCACGACACGAACGACCCGAAGTAGTCCTGCAGAACGTGCCCGTGGAAGGTATGCACGATCCGCGGACACCCTTCGGCGCGCGCCGCGCGGCGGCCGAGCAGGCCCGCTTTGCTCGTGTGCGTGTGCACGACGTCGGGCCGATGCGCCTTCACCAACTGGCGCAGCACCCGCAGGGCACGACGATCCCGCAACGGCGACACGCCCCGCCCGAGCTCGGGAATCTGCACCCAACCCACCGCTGCGGGCCCGAGCGCCAACGCCTCGGCGAGCGGCAACCGCGGCACCCCATGCTGGGCCGGCGACAGCTCCGCTTCGATCGCATCCACCTGGCCGGTGACGAGCAGGGTGCTGACGGCCATCGCGCGATGGGCATGCCACAAGGCCACGGCCTGCCGCGTCGGCCCGCCCAGGTTGGGCCGCGTGAGAATGCGCATCACGCGCACGCGGCACCTCTGCGTCCAGGACGTTCGCGACTCATTCGACTGGGATCATGCGCCCGATCACGGCACCATGTCGAGCCAACTCAGCAAGTAAAGGTGCCAACCGAGCAGCACCGCATACCCAACAAACACAAACCAGAGGCCGATGCGCGCGGGGCGGAAGTTCTTCGTGAGCGTGAGGAACGCGCAGCAGAAGCCAATGCCGATCGTCTTGAAGACGAGGAACGGCCAGGGATGGCCCCCGAGGTCGAGAATACCCTGCACGAACGGGTTCATCTCCTTGCCGCCATGCGACAGGAACAACAGGGTAAACCACGCGTCGAGCAGGTTCAGCGCGACGATCGCGAGCACCATGAGCAACAGGCGAGGACCGTGCACATCGACGAAGGCGCCATCGCGTTCTTCCGCGCGGCGCACCGTGCGCCGCCGGCCACCAAAGACCGCATAACGGGAGAGCATCGGGGTCGGCCGCCGACGCCGATCGCCGCCCATGCGGCGCTTGTCGGCAACAGCTTCTTCTTCCCTGGACGTCACACGCGGTTCGAGGATGGTCGTCACGCAGGGACAGATTACCCTACGATTTCCGGAGGGTTGCGGCGGGCCGTTCACCACCGGGCCTCACCGGCCCGCAACCGCCCATGCCATCGACGGGCGGACCGGATCAGGAGAACTTCGTGATTCCCGGACGCGCGATCTCAACCTTCGGCGGCGCCATGTCCAAGGTCACGTCCGCCGGCATGAGCACTTCCTGGCTGTTCCAGGCCTGCTCCCACGTGATCCGCTGGCCGGTGTAGGCGGCCATGCGGCCCATGATCGCCATCAGGGTGCTCTTGCACATGTAGTCCCCGTTGTTGATGACCTTGCCCCCGCGAATCGCCGCGAACATCGCGTCGTGTTCGTTCTGGTACATGTCGCGGTTCTTGCCTTCGAACTTCCACTCGTGCTTGCCCGTGATCGTATGGCGGAACACGTTGGCCTTGCCCTCGGTGCCGACCACATACTCATTCACGTCGCGCCAGCAGTTGTTCTGCTGCCGGCAATAGCTGAAGCCCTTCATGCCATCTTCCCACTCATAGATGGTGGCGAAGTGGTCGTAGACGACCCCAAATAGCGGATCGGTGCGCACCTGCCGGCCACCGAGCGACGCACACGCCGCCGGATACACGTCCCCCTTGATCCACGCCATCACGTCGAGCGTGTGGATGTGCTGCTCGGCGATGTGATCGCCCGACAGCCACGGGTAGTACAGCCAGTTGCGCAGCTGCCACTCCATCTCGGTCCACTGCGCCTGGCGCGGGAAGCTCCACAGCTCGCCCGTGATGTAGTTGCCGTGAATGGCGAGGATCTCGCCAACGCCGCCTTCCTGCAGCTTCTGCACAATGGCGCGGCGACCGTCGTGGTAGCGATAGCAGAGGCCGCTCACGATCGAGATGCCCTTCTTCTTCGCGAGTTCGCACGCGGCATGCACACGGCGAACACCCGGCGCATCGGTCGCGACGGGCTTCTCGCAGAACACGTGTACGCCCTTCTCGACAGCCTTCTCGATGTGCATCGGCCGGAAGCCTGGCGGTGTCGTCAGCAGCACGACATCGACGCCCGTGGCGAGCACCTTGTCGATCGCATCCGCCCCGACGAAGCGGCGGTCCTTGCCGACATCGACCTGGTCCTGACGCTTCTGCTCCGCCATGGCATCGGTGATGCCGGCAAGCCCGTTCTCAAGGTGGTCGACGAACATGTCGCCGGCCGCCCACAGCACGTTCTCGGTGTGCGCCATGAGCGCCTGCACCGCCGCGCCCGAACCGCGCCCGCCGATGCCGACGATGCCGATCTTGAGTTTGCCACCACCCTGGTGCACCGGGGCTGCGGCGCGCAAGGCACCGAGCGAAGCGCTGCCGGCGACAGCGGCGGCCGCGGCGGAGGTGGAAGCGGCTTTCAGGAACGAACGGCGCGAGGGCTTCGAGGTGGACATGTTCGAGGTGGAGGGGAGCAGGGTTCCAGGGCGCGGAGATTGGGAGCGCGCAAGCCTAACCTTGCTGGTGGTGGCGACAAGGTTTGGGTCAGGTCGTTTGGAAGTCGGGGCCAGGAGCAAACCAGATCCTGCTGCCTCGCCTCCGCGTTACGGCTCTGCCCGGGCACGATCTGCTCGGGCTCCATCAGCTCGGGGACGAGCAGTAACACGTCCAACCGCTGCTGTCGGGCACGTCTCCTAGAACGCACCCACCGTGAGCAGCAACCCGTTGGACGAGTTGATGGCGGTGATCTGGCTGGTCGCGCCTAGTTCGATTTGTAGCACCTGTTGG
>JADZDL010000231.1 GCA_020851075.1 Planctomycetota bacterium
ACGGTCTATCGGTGGAACGGGGTCGGCGGAACGGTCCTGGGAACATGCGACAACTGGGTCCGCGCGTTGCAGGTGTTGCCAAACGGAGACCTGATCGCCGGGGGAGATTTCAACACGATCAATTCCCAACCCATGCGCAAGGTTGCACGATGGGATGGATCCTCCTGGTCGCCGCTTGGCCCTGGACTGAACAACGTCGTGAATATTCTCGGCAAACTCGCCGATGGCGACCTGCTGGCGGGTGGATTCTTCACGAGTGCCGTGGGTGGGGGCGGCGGAGCGCATTTCACGCGATGGGATGGTAGCACCTGGACGGACCTTGATGGCTTTGGCGCCGAGCCGACTGGCATCGTTGCCAGGAAGAACGGGGACTTGCTGCTGGTTGGACCGTTCAAGCAGGCGGGCAATCTGTCTTCCTATGTTGAGCGGTGGACCCCGGGATGCCCGGCAGCTTCGACGCCAAATGGCGCGTCCTGCGCTGGCTCCGGCGGACTCAATGTTCTCTCGGCGACGTCGCTGGCATGGACCGGGGCGTCCCTCGCTCTGCAGGCCACGGGAATGCCACAGAACGGCATTTGCGCGCTCGTGAGTGGATTCCAGACGACGGCAACCCCCTTGAATACGTTGTTGCCTCAAGGGCGTCCCGGCTGCGATCTGATGGTCTCGACAGAGCTGGGCTTGCGGCTGGGAACGCCCAGCGGGGGCGCGCTTGGCTTCTCCTACGCGATCGCCAACGTGCCGGCTCTCACCGGTATCACGTTCCGTCAACAGGTGCTGACAATGGAGTTTGATCTGCAGGGCGGCATCGTGGATTTGACGGGGACGAACGCCATCACGCACACGATCGGCAGGTTGTAACGAAGTCGGCTCCGACGAGGACCTGCTCAGGCGGCGGGTGGGGAGCGGCCTCTGGTGAAGGCGGGAAACCGGGCGGAGCCGTGCGCTGGCCCCGCGAAAACCCGCCCCGCAGTCCTTCGCAAGGCGCATTTCGGGCCGGATTCCGGCTGCCCCTTGAGCCCTGGCGATTCCGGCGTATCCTTCCGCTTCGTCAGATGGGTGCCTGAGCGCACTTCCTGACGGCAACCCGCCTCGTCTCAAGTCGAGGCTCCTGGTCGCCGATCAGGGGACCAGCTGTGCATTCGCGCAGCAGCGTTTGGAATGCCACGCCCGTTCGGACTGTCACCTCGTTTTGACGGGGATCCCTTTCCTGCGGAGACCGGTGGACCTAGCGGTCGAACCGATCCTCGACACCGTCGAGCGGCGCATCCCTTCGCTTTCGTTTCACGCAGCCCTGGCCAAGATGCCTCGGTTGCCCAAGAGAATCATCCTACGTGAGTTTTCGTTCCCTCGGGCTCAAAGAGCCCATCCTGCGCGGTGTCCTCGCTGCCGGCTATGAAACGCCGACCGACATCCAAGCGCATGCAATTCCGAAGATCCTGGCCGGCCTCGAACTGATCGGGCTCGGTCAGACTGGTAGTGGCAAGACCGCCGCGTTCGGTCTGCCGATGCTCGACCGTCTCTGTGGCGGCGAGCCTGGCCTGCGTGGCCTCATCGTCGTGCCGACGCGCGAACTGTGTGTGCAGGTCGCCGAGAACCTGCGCGTCTACGCGTCGCAGGCCGGTCTGCACGTCTGCACCGCATTTGGTGGTGTTGACATGTCGATCCAGGAATCCGCGTTCAAGCGCGGCTGTGACGTTGTTGTCGCCTGCCCTGGCCGCCTCATCGATCACCTTGAACGTCGCAACCTCTCGCTCGAGAAGGTGCAGATGGTCGTGCTCGACGAAGCGGACCGCATGCTCGACATGGGCTTCATGCCGCAGATCCGCCGCATCTTCGTGCGCCTGCCCCAGGAGCGGCAGAATCTGCTGTTCTCGGCGACGATGCCGAAGGAAGTGGAAGGCCTCGTGCAGGACTTCCTGCCCAATGCCGAACGTGTGCAGATCGGCACGCGCAGCCAGTCGGCGAAGACGATCACGCATCGTTTCGCGGCGGTCGCGGCGGTCGACAAGCAGGACGCGCTTGAGCGACTGCTGCAGCGCGAACCGGGCCGCGTGCTGATCTTCGTGAACAAGAAGATCGGTTGCGAGAAGCTCGGCAACTCGCTGAAGCGTGCGGGTTTCCCGGCCGACGCGATCCACGGGGACAAGGGCGCGGAAGCGCGGCATTCGTGCCTGCAGGCGTTCTCGCGCGGCAAAGTGCGCATCCTCGTTGCCACGGATGTCGCAGCGCGCGGCATCGATGTGGATGACATCGAATTGGTCGTCAACTACGACTTCCCGCTCGGCCTCGAAGACTATGTGCACCGCAGTGGCCGCACCGGTCGCGCGGGCCGCACGGGTCGCGCGTTGTCCTTCGTGGCGCCGATGGAGCGTCGCCTCTACGAGGTCGTCGCCGCCCACTTGCAGGGCCGCGAAGTGCCCGATGCGCCGAAGGGCCCTGGCCGCGGCTACGGCATGCCGAAGCGGCGTGAAGGTGGCAGCCGTGAAGGTCGCAGCAGTGATGGGCCGAAGCGTGGGCCCGGTGGCGGCGGTGGGCGTGGTCGCGGCCGTTCGACGGCAAGCGCCAGCAACTGATCGCCAGAACGGATCGCGAGCTCAGGCGCGCCCGAGCAGTCTGCGCGTCGCGCGCCACAACACGCGTATGCGGGTGCGCAGCGCCGACATCCACTTGCGCGCGAGCTGGTAGGCGCGCAGGCTCTTCACATACTTGTAGAGCCGATTGCGCAGGGCCGTGAACCACTCGTAGAGGCGGCGAAACCAGCCGATCTGCAGCAGTGAACCCTTCGTGAGCGTGAACAGGCGCGCGAGCAGTGCGGTGCCGGCGATCTTGGCCGCGACGAAGACGAGCACGCCGAGTACGGCGTGACCGGTGCTCAGAAACCAGAGCCCGAGGATCTTGGCGGGCAGCAGCAAGAGCCACGGCACGACGAAGAGCGCCATCGCCGCCGGTGGGGCCAACTTCGTGATGCGCGCTTCGACCCTGCGAATGACCGGCAGGCGCGCGAGCCACTTCATCGCCGTGACCAGGCGATCCCAGATCCACTCTTCGACCACCATCCAGATGGCGGCGAAGACGGCGAAGATCCCGCGCAGTATGCGACGGATCAG
>JADZDL010000232.1 GCA_020851075.1 Planctomycetota bacterium
CGATCAAACAGCGCCACGGCCTCGCGCAGCATCTCGGCGGCGACCTGTTGCACCGCCGGCAGGTTGCGTAGACGATCGCGGGCGACCGAAGCCAGCTGGCGCTCGATGGTGTCCACGCTCACCGCCACGCTGGCATCCGCACGCCTGGCCTCCTTGGCCGCACGCTGGGCCTCGATCGCTAGCTCCGCATTGGCGCGGCTCTGCTGCCACAACAGCGCACTCGGCAACACCACGAGGAAGACCAGGAGCGCCACCGCGCCCGTGGCGAGGGCCCGATGGCGCTGCGCAAACCGCTTGGAGCGCACGAGCCACGGCACCGCCCGCGCGCGAATGGGTCGCCCTTCGAGCACGGCCTGCAGGTCGTCGGCCAGCGCTTCCGCGCTCGGATACCGGCGTTGGCGATCGACGTCCATTGCGGTGTCAATCACGAGCCGCAGCTCGGGCGGCAGCTCCGAATCGCGCAGTGGCTGCCGTTGGCCAGCCAGGATTCGCCCGCGCAGAGCCTCCGCATCGAGAATCCACACCGGCGGCTCGAGGCCAAGCAGGCTGTGCAGGATCGCCCCGAGCCCATAGACGTCGGTGCGTTCGTCGGCAGGTTCGCCGCGCACCTGCTCGGGAGCCATGTAGGCCGGCGAACCCGCCTGCGACCCCGTCTGCGTGAACTTCGCCGCGCCGCGCGCCTGCGCGAGACCGAAGTCCAGGACGATCGCGCGCCCATCCGCCGAGACCATCAGGTTGGATGGCTTGAGGTCGCGATGCAGCACACCCCGAACGTGCGCATGCTGGATGCCGAGCGCCGCCTTGCGCACGAGGCGCACGACCGCCTGCCAGTAGCTCCCGGCAAACGTGCCATCGGGGTCGGACGCCGCCGCGGACCGTTCGCTCCCGAGCGCCGCTCGCAGCTGCGCCCCGGCGGCCGGCGGGGCCACCCCGGCAGCAAGGCGCTTGATGAGCACCTCGGCGCTGCAACCCGGCAACAACGGCATCGCATAGTAGGGAATGCCCTCCGCAAGGCCGGTGGCGAGGATCGGCACGATGGCCGGATGCTCGAGGCGAGCCACCGCGTCGATCTCCCGACGGAACCGTTCGCGCGCGCCTTCGAAGAACAGCAACTCCGGCCGCACGACCTTGAGCGCCACCTGGCGCCCCAACGACACCTGTTCGGCCGCGTAGACGAGGCCCATGCCCCCCGCCCCCAACTGCGCGCCAAGACGGAAGTCGCCGAGCTGCCTCGGCACACCTTCCGCCTGCGGCTTCAGCAACGACGTCGCCGCGAGGTCCGCCAGGGCTTCGCGCAGCCTGGGCGCCTGGTCCGCATGCGCCGCAAGGAACTGCTCCACGGCCGCTTCCCCCTGGCTATCGAGCAGATCGAGAGCCTCAGCGAGCAGGTCCTCGAGGGCGGACACGGGCGACGAACGATCGGCGCCGGCAGGATTTTGGTCGCTTGAATTCAAACGCGCACTCTGGGATCGGCCATACTACCCGGGGATCGCATGAGCGAATCAAGTCAGCCCCTTGTCACACAGGCCAAAGCGGAAAACCGCGCCGCCATCGAAGAGCTGCTGATCCGGCACCTGCCCGGCCTGCGCGGCTGGTTGCGGCTGCGGATGGGGGCCCAATTGCGCGCCCGGGAGACCCCCGAGGACCTCGTCCAATCGCTCGCTCGCGAAGTGCTTGCTGACCTCAGCCAGTTTGAATGGCGCGGCGAAGCAGCGTTCCGCCATTGGCTCTTCCTGCAGGCGCAGCGCAAGCTCATCGACAAAGCCCGCTTCGTGGGCGCCGAGTGCCGCGACCCGGCGCGCGAACGCGACCTGCAAGGCTCGAGCAGCCGGGAGCTCGGTTCGGCCTACGCGACGTTCTGCACCCCGAGCGGCGAATCGGCGAGCCGCGAAGAGCTGCTGCGCATCGAAACGGCCTTTGCCGAACTACCCGAGGACTACCGGGAGGCGATCTCGCTGCAGCGCCTGTGCGGCATGGAATACGCCGAGATCGCGGCCCGCATGGACCGCAGCGAAGGCGCCGTGCGCAACCTCGTGCACCGCGGCCTGTCCAGGCTGGCGCTGCGATTGGGCGAGCTGCGTCGCTCGGAACCGGGTGCCTCGGAATCGGGGTCCTCGAAACCGGGGGCCTCGAAACCGGGGGCAATGTAGCCTGGCGGGCGCGCGGCCGAGGCGTGGCCCCAGGTGGCCAACCGGCCATGTCGTTGCCCCTACCACACCAATGCGGTCGGCAGTAGCCGCAACTCGGCTGTCCCCGTCGTTCGCACGGCGGAGAATGGGCGCCATACTTCCATGATGCACCCTGCGATCCGCCGGAGCTTCCTCCCCGCCACCCTCACCCTGTGCCTGATCGGCACCACCACCGCCCAGAACCTGTCGCTCGACAAGTCGGGTGGCGCCGTTGGCGGCACCGTCACGCTGAACGCGCACGGCAATGCCAACGAGCCGTACGTGTTCCTGTTCGACTTCCAGGAGCAATCGACGCCGATCCCGGCGCTCGGCATCACGCTCGACATCACGGACACGTTTGCGGGCAACTCGTTCTCCCTGCCGGGTTTCTTCGGCTACATGACCGGCACCGGCACCGCCACCGCCTCGCTCCTGCTGCCGAACGATCCGGGCCTCGAAGGCCTCGTGATCTCGCTGCAGGCAGTCGCGGGCAACGGTCCCTTCCGCGTCTCCAACCTCGCGCGCCTCACGCCGCAGCGCAGTGGCACCTTCCTGCCGCCACTCAACCAACCGCCCGTCCTCATCGCAGGCGGCACGGCGAGCGCCGCGAACGCCAACGGCGAACTGCTGTTTGCGGGTGGTTCCGGCCCGGTCGCGCAGGTCTACCAATCGCGCACGGAAGAATGGGTGACGGCGGGCGCCACGTTTGGCGTCGGCATCCTCTCGCAATCGACGGCGCTGCAGGACGGCCGGATCCTGTTCACGGGTGGTCTCGACCTCGCGACCGGCCAACCGACCACGGGCGCGGCCCTCTATGACCCGGTCGCCCAGACCACGACCAACCTCCCGATGGCGTTCCCGCGCGCGGGCCACGGCGCGTCGCTGATGGGCAACGGCAAGGTCCTCGTCACCGGCGGCCTCGCCGCGTTCGACCTGCAGAACCCACTCTCGCTGTTCACGGGCATCCAGGTGACGACCGAGGTCTTCGACCCGGCGACGGGCGCGTTCACGGCGGGCCCGAACATGCTCGAAGCGCGCGCGCTGCACACGTCGACGACGCTGACCAATGGCCAGGTGCTGATCGCGGGTGGCATCTCGCTGATCCCGATCATCAACATCCCGACGGTGTCGGCCACCGCCTACAAGTTCAACTTCGCGAACAACAGCTTCGGCCTGCCCGCGTTCTTCTCGGGCGGACGCTTCCTGCACAGCGCCGCGCCGCTCAGCAACGGCAAGGTGCTGCTCGTCGGCGGCCTCACGCTCGACCTTACGACGTTCCTGCAGACGCTCAATATCCAGGATCTCATCATCGGCACGCGCACGGACGGTCAGGTCTACACGGCCTCGCAGTTCGGCTTTGGCACGTTCGCAACCGTGAACGGCATGCAGGAAGGTCGCGCCGGTGCGGCCGTGGCGCCACTGCCGAACGGCGGCGCGCTCGTTGCCGGTGGCTTCTCGGTCACGATCGACCCGGTGACCTCGACGTTTGCGCTCGGCGCGACCGCCAGCGCGGACGTGCTCGCCACGACGCAGAACGCGTTCTCGCCGACCGGCTCGATGGCGCAGACGCGCCTGTTCCCGACCACGGTGAGCCTGCCGGACGGCACGATCATGATCGTCGGCGGTGGTGCGGGCGCGGAGATCTACCAGCAGTGAGCTCGCGGTAGTGCTCTAGCGGTCGCGATCCTGGCGTAAGGTCATCACTGCGTTGCCGAATCACCAGGATGCGGCTGCGTTCCTTCGGGCGGACACGCGACGCTAGCGAACGCCACCGTCGATGCATCCTCTCAGCACGGCACCAACCAAAGGGCTGGTTCCGGCGATCCCGGTGATGGGCCTACGGTCTGCGCAACTTCATCGCAGCCCGATCAATGACCGTACCATTGGGTGGCTGCATGTTCAGAAAACTCGCGGTCCGCAGACCCATCACATGCTCGCTGATCTCACCGCGCGACCGGGCACTGACGGCTGCATTGATTGCATCCTGAGCTCGCACCATTTCTCCAATGCGCTGAGTCCTTACATCAAGCGGCTGAGCATTGAAGGTCAAGATGACCAAGTCGATCCGCACGTCCGCCGCGTCTTGCCTCATGCGTACCGCCAACTCAAGTTCGCTGCCCGGCGTCACCCTGATCGGAAAGAGCACCCCGACCGGACGACTATCCACCGTGGCAGCGTTAAACAGGATCATCGGGTTCATGTCGGTCGGCATCGTCTTGGGGATTGCGACCGGATCGGTTGTCAGGTAGCCATCCGACTCCATCATCTTCATAGCTTCTTGGTACTTTAGGATATCGACGAGGAGGCGATGCATCTTCTCGCTGTCCTTTGACTCATCCAGCGCACTGATATCCTTGAATGCTCCTTCGAATTCCTTCTTCAGACGCGCTGCTACAGCTTGTTTTTCAATACTATTCAACCCGCCATAATCGACCAACCCAAGCTCTGCGGCCAGCCGAGCGCGCTCGTTCTCACCGCTTGCTCGCGGCCTCCCCTCTGGTACTGGAGCCTCGCGCATCGGCTTCTGCGGATCCATCACCGCGTTTTGCTGTTGAATACGCTCCGGAGCCGCGGTAGCGGCACTTCGATCCCTCGCTGGGTCCCCGTTCACACCACCTGCCCCAGGCAACGCAGTGGAACCCCACCCCCTGATGAGGAGCACCAAAACCGCCGACAAGATGACGCCCAGGGCCACGAGAATACCCTTGGTGAAGGCTGGCACGTTACTATTGGTCATTATTGCAACTCGCAAACTAACAACCGCCACATGAACTCGTGAGATTGGCCTGCAGGAGATCGTTGCCCAGGTGGCAATGCACCCAAAGCACCGTGAGGGCCGACCCACCGCAGCCGGGCGTGGCACCACCAATCGACAGGTTCACCGTCGCTGGAGGCAAGGCGAGAACCTGCCCGGCCTGCCCAGTTGCATCGACATCGATATCCCCAATGCAACAGCTCTGCCCAGGACAGACATTCCGCGAAATCTTGAGATCATAGAGGGTACCCTTGCATGAAATGGGACAGCCGAAACTGGCACCTGCAGTGATCCCTGTCACGGTTACATCGATGCAATTTCCGCCACTAGGACAGAGTATATTGAATACGGGAAACGTGAGCGACTCAGTGAGCGCACACGTGGCATAGACGCCTTCCAGATTGGCAGCCGGTGCAGGCAAGGCTACACTCGCGTGCGAGTTCGTCGGCATCATCACCGGCGCAAAAATTGCGGCCGCCAAGAGCGCTGATAGCAACGGATTGATCATGGTGTTCTCCTGTCCTCGGAATGAAAGGGGCGAATGCGGACTCTATAAGCCGCACAAGTGGCAAAGATGGTTGGACATCTTGCGATGCACACAACACAAAGAAGGCCGAGCGAGGTGCAAACTGACGCCTGCTTTCCCCGTAGATGTCTCATCGATCGCTGCGCATCCGCTTCGCCAACGTGCCAGCCACTCGGTTCAGCACCTTGACTGGTACTCGTAAAGACAGCGCTAGCCCTCGCAAGGTTTCCCCTCGGAAGAGGGCCGCCACTATGGCCTTCTGCATGCTCCCACGACACATTCCTTGAGTGCTCGGCAAGACGCGGTCACCAGAATGAGCATCATCAACCTCGACAGCAGGCACCAAGTTCGGATCCTCAATGCGCTGCTCGCGGTGACGCAGGCGGTTTCGGCGAAAGTCAACGATCACGCCCCGTAGAACTGTAACGGCAAGGGCGACTGGATCGCGAATCGCGGCCGACTCAGTGGCGCCAAGAATGCGCTCGTGCACTCGCCTTAGTGTCTCGGCCACGGAATCTTCCCATTCGTTCCCGGCGCCATTCCGCCGACACTCGACACGCAGACGATGCCGTAGCGCATTCTGGAACCCCGAATCCCACCAATCCACAGCGGCTTGGGGCTTGGGGCTTGGGGCTTGGGGCTTGGGGCTTGGGGCTTCCAAAACTCTATCGCGACTCCCTGGGACCACGACTTCACGTCCCTTGCACTCAGTCTACGCCAATCGAAGAAGCATCACAAGCCATGCAACTGCTCATACGCGGTGCAACCATGCAATCCACCGCGGTGAATCCTCGCCGCGTGCGGTGCGTAACCTCGCCCTTGCAAACTGTCGAGACGCAACAACCCAGAGCCAGCGGGGCGCAAGATGCTTTCTGAGACACTGCGAGCCCGCCAATGGGCGGTCCACTGACATCAGCCCTCATCGCGCGATTCGGACTGCGTGATGGCCGACTGAACCAGGCAGCTTGACAACCCGCCAAGCCCAGGAGTCCGGCTTGCTACCCGCGCAGCGTCGACAGATACTCGACGAGATCGATCAGGTCCTGCTGCCGCAATCCACTCTGCAGGCCGGTCGGCATCGACGACGTCTTCTGCTTCGTGCGCCGCACGATGTCGGCCTTCGGGTAGCGGCTGACCGTGCCGCCGATCGACTTGATGGCGACCTCCTGGTCGGTGTCACTCTGCACGATGCCGATCGCGGAGTTGCCGTCGCGCAGTGCGAGCAGCGTGGTCTCGAAGTTGAACTCGACACCCGCGTCGGGATACAGGATCGCCAGGTAGAGGCCGTCCTTGCCGAGCTTGTTGCCGATCGCAGCGAGGTTTGGCCCGTAGTCGATGCCTTTGCCACCCACCTGGTGGCAGACGAAGCAGAGCGAGCCGAAGATCACTTCGCCGTGCGCGGCGTCGCCCGAACGCGCGGCCAGCTCGGCAATCGGCGGCAACTTCGCGTCGGCCACCGACGGCGGTGGCAGAGCCCGCTGCACTTCGGCGCGTACCTCGTCCCACGGCGCCTTGGCGAGCACACCCGCCGCCACGTTCTGCAGCTCCGGGGGCAGGGACTTGTTCTGGTAAAGGGCCAGGATCTGCCGCGTGCCGGTCTCGAACTGGCCGAGCGCCCGCAGCGATTCCTGACGCAGCGACAGGTCGCGCGAGGCGTCGGTGACGATCGGGGACAGCAGGGCGAGGGCGCGCTGGTCATTGGCATTGCCCAGCACCTGCGCGATGGCCGCCGCGTCAGGGCCCTGCAGCGACTTCTGCACCGTCTCCGTGCCGCCGTTGGCCAGCACGAGGCGCATGGCGAGCGCGGCGACCGACTCGGCTGGCTGGGCGATGGCGATCTGCAGAAGCTCCGCATCGCGGTCCTTCAGCGCGAACGCCTCCACGATCTCGACGAACGTCGCCGTGCCCTGGTTGGCGGCGAGCGCCTTGTCGACCATGGCCTTGGTGTCGGCATCGGCGCTGAGGTCGGTGCCCTTCAGGCGCAACACGACTTCGGCCAGCATCTTCGCCTTGCGCAATTGCGCCGCGGGCCGCACCGGCGGGCTCGGCGGGGCCGGGGAAGCCGCGGGCACGGGATCCGTCGGTGCGGCATTGGGAACCGCAGGACCAGGAGCCGGCCCATTCGCAACGCCAGCAGCCGGGGCCATCCCAGGTCGTGCTTCGGGTTTGCAAGCCGCCAGCACGAAGGCGACTGCGAGATAGCAGGCAAGACGCACGTTCATCGTCGTTCTCGTTCTCGAACGGGCAGTAGCAGGTGAGCGCTCCTGCTAGTCAAACAAGCGCTTCAACGCCGCCGCCTTGGCCGGCCCGGGGTGGAAGTCGAAGGCCCGCAGGAAATGCGCCTGCTCGGCCTCCGTGACCGAACCATCTTCGGCGCTGAGGATCTTCACCAGCAGATCGAGTGCGCGATCCGAGCGCGAACGCCAGACGATGTCGCGGCCAGTCTTGGTGTTCCACGCATCCCCGACCTTGGCTTGCCAGGCGGCGAAGCAGGCGTCCTCGTTGCGCGCGGCACCAATGCCGAGCGCTTCGAGGTACCAACGGTCTTCGCCATCGTGCTGCACCGCGAGTTCGGCCCACAACGCCGCCGCTTCGCTGGTCTGCGACGAACGTAGACTCAGCGCACACTGGCGGCGCACCAGCGGCGAGGGGTCCTGCTTGAGCTCGCGCACCAGCGGCACCGCATCGAGGCCGAGTTCGGTGGCGATGCGCAGGCCGGTGATGCGCAGATCGGCGTTGGCATCGGCAATCGCCTGCCCAACGTAGGCCTGCGCCCGACCGGGAATGCGCGCCAGCAAGTGCAGCGCGCGGGCCCGCCAACGCGGGTTGTCGCCCTTCCAGAGTTGCTGCAACTCGGCTTCGGCTTTGGCTCCCATGACGTGCAGTTGGGTCCAGCCCGCGTAGCGGCGCGCGAGGTTGGGCGAGCACAGGGCGTCGATCGCGCCGGCCACCGAGTCGAGAGCGAGCTTCGGCACCTTCGGCTGGTTGCCAGCGGGCGCCACGCGGTAGATGCGCCCGCCGACGACCTCGGGATCGTGATCGCCCATCTGGTGACCACCCACGCCGGGATCAAACCAATCGACGACGAATACCGCGCCATCCGGCGCCACGGCGCAATCCGACGGCCTAAACCAGCGGTCCTTCGACTTCACGAGGTCCTCGATCGTCGCCTCGTAACCCGCACCCGCCGCTGTCACCGGATAGGCGCGCACGACGTTGGGGCCGGCATCGCAGTGGATCATCTGGCCCTGGAACACAGACGGCAGCAGCGTGCCTTCGTAGACCAGGATGCCGGTGGGCGAACCGCCGCCCGTGATCAGCAGGTTGGGGACCACACCGGGGTCATTCTGGTGCCAATGGCGCGCGGGGATCTTCGTTTCGAGGTTGGTGCGCTTCGAAGTCCAACCAGCGCCGGTCCTCTCGTCGGTGTAGCCGAAGTTGCCGTGCTCCATCACGTAGTTGATGCGCACGCCCTGGTTGCCGTCGTCGTCGTTGTCGGATTGCCAGAGCGTGCCAAACGAGTCGACCGTGACCTCGTAGTTGTTGCGGAAGTTGTTGCCGAGCACCTCGAAATCCGTGAAGTCAGGATTGCAGCGGAACACCATGCCCTGGCGGTAAGGACGGCCGTTGGCCTGGATCTGGTTGCCTTCCCGATCAACGATCGGCTTGCCATCACGATCCATGAGCTGCTGGCCTTCGTTGCCGAAGTTGCCGTAGAGCTTGCCGTCCGGACCAAACAGGAACGCGTGCATGCCGTGGTCGTGCTGCTGGCCGGCAATGCCCGTGAGCACCCGTTCTTTGGTCGGCGGCTTGCCTTCGCCGTGGTCGGTGAACACGTAGACATCGGGAGAACACGAGACGATGACCTTGTCGCCGAGCACGCAGATGCCGAGCGCGGCGTTGATCTCGGGCCCCTGGTAGAACACACGCGTCTTGTCAGCCACACCGTCGTTGTCGGTGTCCTCGAGCACGAGGATCCGATCCCCTTCCGGGCGCAGTTTCTGCCACTGGCGATAGTTCACGCCCTCGCACACCCAGACCCGCCCCATCGCATCGATGTCGAGGTTGGTGGGATTGCTGAGCATCGGCTCGCTCGCCCAGAGCTTCGCTTCGCAGCCCGCGGCGACCGTCATCGCCGCGACCGACTCCGCGGCGGGCAGGCCAGGACTGCCACCCGAGGCCTTGCCGACGCTCTTTGGCGGCTTCTCGGTAAACACGAAGAACTGCACCGACGTAGCGCCGCCCTGGTCCGTGCCGCAATTGTCGACACCACCGCGCGCGCGGAAGCGCGTGTAACCCTTGCCGGCGATGTTGTAGGCGATCACCGAGGCGGCATGCGCGCCGATGCCCAAGACCGGCTGGCCAGCGACCTTCATGGCGCCGCCCCCGGCGTTCTTGCCAACCTGGACCTCGCCCCATTCCGCAGCCGCACTGGTCCACTTGAGGTCCGTGAGCCGGGTCTCGCCCGCCGGGCCGACCAACACGGGATCGATCCAGTCGGCCCAGTCGCAGGAATTGCCGTCGCCGCCGTCCCCAACCACCAGGTAGAGCTCCTTGGCCCCCGTGATATCGACGTCGATCGCTACGGAGTCGGCGCTCACCACCTTGCTCGCGAACTTCGCCTTGGCGAGGTCCATGGCCGCCGGCGTTCGCGGCTCCTGCGCGGCCGCCATGCGACTGCGCAACCGGCTGTTGAGTTCGTCGTCGGTCGGATCGCTGACGATGCCCACCGCCGGCACCTCGGCGCGCGCGATCCACAGCATCGCGTTGAGCACGAGCTTGCGCTGGTTCTCATTGGCCCAGTTCTTGTGATAGTGGCCGCCCGTGAAACCAAAACCGCGATTCGCGCCCGCATTGTCGACCACCCACATCACCGTTTCCTGCCGCCCGGCGTCTTTGGCGATGTGCGCATACGGGCCGCTGCCCGAGTAGGGATTCTTGCGCGTCGCATCCGACGGCTGATCCTGCAGGATCGGCACCACGCCCTTCTCCTCGGGCCGGAAGCGCATGTTGAAGTACCACTCATCGCGCGTGCCAAACGGCAACACCCCGCGCGTCACCGGGTGCTCGGGCAACGTCTTGAAACGGGCATCCCAGATCGGATTGGCCGAGAACCCACTCTCGTAGTACCCGCCGATCCACTGCAGCAACTGCGAGCCACCGTTCTCCTTCGGCACCTCGACGGCGTAGTGGCAGAAGCCAAGCCCCACGCCCTTCTTCGCCAAGGCATCAACGATCGCGAGCCGATCCTGCTGCACGAACGGATGCCCACCGCCGCCGTCGGCGTAGCTGATCACGGCATCGGCGTTGTCGAACGCGGTGGGATCGGCAGGCCAGCCGTGGTCGTAGTCCGCGGCAATCACCGAAGGTACCTTGTCGAGGCAGTGGCGCAGGCAATAGACGCCGGCTTCAAACTCGTGCTCGCCGGGGCCGTGGCTGTTGTTACCGGCCACGATCACGATCTTCTTCCTGCCGTCGGAGAGTGGCAGCCGCTTCAGCCGCAGATCCTTGAACGCGACGGTGAAGTGCGGAATACCCGCGTGCATCTGCAGCGCGAGCACCCCCTGCATGGCGCGCCGGTCAACCTGTTCATCGGTAAACTCGCACGTCACCACCCCGTTGACCTTCTCCTGGATGTGGTTGCCGATCGCGGTGATGTGGTACTCGTTCCAATCATCCTTGTGCACGGCCGCGAGAATCTGCGCGCGGTCGCCCACCTGACCAGTCACCGTTACCTTGCCATCGGCGCCGATCACGGTGCGTTCGCCACAGCGCGCCAGGATGCCGCGGCCACGTTCCTCGTAGTTGGCGCCGGTCCACTCGTTGCCGCCGTCCATGTCCGCCTGGTAACCGCCGACGATCCAGTCCTTCGAAGCCTTGCTGCGGAACTGGATGCCGGAGTTGCCACCGACGATCTTGAAGCGGACCTTCAGTTCAAAGTCGTCGACCTCACCATCGGTCCAGATGCAGAACGTGTTGTGCTTCGGCTGCTTCTCGGGCGTGCACTCGCCGACGATCGCGCCATCCTGCACGGACCAGAAGGTCGGATCAGCGCTCCACCCGGTCAGATCGCGGCCGTTCCAGATCGACCGGAAGCCGGCGTCGGCGTCCGCGGGGCTCTGGCTGGCCGGGGCTTGGGCCGTGGCGTGGGCCAGAGCCAGCAGCGCCGCGAACGGCAAGAAGGCAAAGGTGCGAAACGGCCGGTGACGGGTCATTGCGGTGCAACTCCTGGACGAGGGGGACCACCGCCATCGTGCCATCCCGCCACCACCGCGCCAAGCACGCGCAGAAATGCTCGCAGCAAAGTGCTCTCCCCGTCACTATCTGCGCATGAAGTACGGCATGAACCTGCTGCTCTGGACCGACGATCCCACCAAGGAGTCGTTCCTCCCGGTCCTCGAACGCCTGCAGAAGATCGGCTTCGATGGCGTCGAGCTACCGATCTTCCGCCACGAGGTGAGACGTTTCGCCGCCCTCGGCAAGCGCCTCGCCAACATGGGTCTGTCGTGCACCGCGGTGACCGTGCGCACCGCCGCGGACAATCCCGTGAGCCCGGACAAGGCCGTCCGCCAGCTCGGTGTGGAGATGACGAAGCGCGCGCTCGACTGCGCCAGCGCCGCCGGCGCCACGGTGCTCGCGGGCCCCTACTACGCCGCCCTCGGCCACTTCACGGGCAAAGGCCCCACTGCCGCCGAATGGCGTCGCGGGGTCGATTCGATGCGTCCCGTGGCCGAACACGCGGGCACCGTCGGCGTCACGCTGGCGCTCGAGTTCTTGAACCGCTTCGAGATCTACCTGCTCAACTGCGCCGCCGACGCCGCCCGCTTCGTGCGCGAAGTCGACCATCCGCACTGCCGGATGATGTACGACACGTTCCACGCCCACATCGAAGAGAAGGACATCCCGGCGGCAATCGCGAGCTGCGCCAAGGTCATGGCGCACGTCCACATCTCCGAAAACGACCGCTCGACGCCGGGGCAGGGGCAGGTCGACTGGCAGACCACGTTCGATGCGCTGCGCAAGGTTGACTACGACGGCTGGCTCGTCATCGAAGCCTTCGGCCAGGCCCTGCCGAGCCTCGCCGCCGCGACCAAGATCTGGCGCAAGATGTTCGTCAGCGAAGAGCAGCTGGCCACCGATGGGCTGCGCTTCATGCAGCGCGAGTGGTTGCAGCGGCAGGGCGGGAAGCCGGCCCAGAAGAAGAAGGTTCCGAAGACGAAGACCCGCTGAGCAGCTTTGCTGGGTGCCTTGATCGCGGCCAAGGAGCGGGAACCCGACCATTCCGCAGGTAGGATCC
This sequence comes from Planctomycetota bacterium, assembly GCA_020851075.1. Classification (GTDB taxonomy): domain Bacteria; phylum Planctomycetota; class UBA1135; order UBA1135; family UBA2386; genus JADZDL01. Next base: position 12,747 of record JADZDL010000232.1, read on the forward strand.
CCCCCATGAAACTCCTGCTCACCGCCGCCACACTCCTCATCACCTCGTTCGGTTTCGGCAACTCGGGCCAGGACCCGCAGGACATGCAGAAGCCCGTGCCCGAGCACAAGGTCCTCTTCGAGAGCGTCGGCACGTGGGACGCCGTCATCATCACCCAAGGCCCCGATGGCAAAGAACTGCGCGACACGGGCAAGATGACCACGGAGAAGCGCGGTGAGTTCCACACGATCGACAACTTCGAGGGCAAGTTCATGGACCTGCCCTTCACGGGCCACGGCATCAACAGCTACTGCCCCGTGCGCAAGAAGTACATGACTACCTGGGTGGACTCGATGGCGGCCTCACCGCTGCTGCTGACCGGCGATTACAACAAGAAGCAGAAGACGCTCACGATGCGCGGCGAGTGCGTTGGCATGAGCGGCAAGCTCGAACCGTGCAGCACGGTCATCCAACTCCAGGATGCCGACCACTACGCATTCGAGATGCACGGTGCGGGGCCGGATGGCAAGGACATGCGCATGTTGCGCATCGAGTACACGCGCAAGAAGTGAGGTTGTCGGGCGCGCAGTCGCTGCAGACCACCTTGCTTCGTGGTACCTTATGCCCCATTCGTGGACGTGACCCTGCCAACCAATCCTGTGCCGGTCTTCCCCCTTCCGGGGGTCTTTCTGTACCCGCATCAGGTCCTGCCGCTGCACGTCTTCGAACCGCGCTACCGCCAGCTGGTCGGCGACCTGCTCGATGGGCCCGGCCGCTTCGTGATCGGCACGGTGACATCGCCGCGAACGGACCGGCAGCCCGCCCCATGGTCCGCCCTGCAGCTGCCCGAACTGCTGCCCGTCGCCGGCCTCGGCGAGATCCTGCGCCATGAGAAGTTGCCCGACGGCCGCTACCAGATCTGGGTCCTGGGCCTTTCGCGCGTGCGCATCGACGAAGTGCCGAGCGACCGCCTTTACCGGCAGGTGCGCTGCGAGCCGTTCGTCGAGATCGATGCCAGCGAGGACGAGTCCACCGAACTCGCGCAACAGCTGCATGCGGCCACCGTGGCCCGCCTCCACCAGCCCCTGCCGCTCGTCGATACGACGCCGCCGAGCATCCTGGCCGACCTGCTCGTGCAGACACTGGGCGCCTCCACGACGCTGCTGGAGCGCTTCTACACCGAACCGTCCGTGGTGGCGCGGGCCCGCCTCGCCCTGAACGCCGCCGAGCACGGCACGAGCGACGAGCCGCTCGAATAGCGCGACGAGTCTGCGCTGGTTCGACTTGCTCGGCAGGCCCCCCGCGGTACCGTTCGCGAACCATGCTGCCCCGCTCCACCGGCTCGTCCTACCCTCTGCGCATCTACATGGTCGGCGCCCACGCAACGGGCAAGACGACCTTGGCGCGTTGGGTCCGCGACCACTATGGCGTGCCGATGATCGCCGAAGTCGCGCGCGGTGTGCTCGCCGAGATGGAAGCCAAGCTCGACACGCTGCGCACCGACATCGCGCTCGTGAACCGCTACCAGCGCGAAGTATTCCACCGCCAGATCGAAGCCGAGCACAAGGTGGCGGGCCCGTTCGTGAGCGACCGTGCATTCTGCAACCTCGCCTACGCCGCGCACCACTCGACCATCCTCGGCGAAGTGTTCCGCGACCGCCGCCTCGGCGAATACATGAACTGGGTGCGCCAGGGCATCGTGTTCTTCCTGCGCCCGCACCGCGAACTGATCGTGTCCGATGGTGTGCGGGCTGGGCTCGAGTGGGAGGAAGTGATCCGCATCGACGGCATGGTGAAGCTGCTGCTCGAAGTGTTCGACGTGCCCTACATCCCCGTCGAATCGTTGTCGATGCAGGAGCGCGTGCGGCTGGTGGAACGGGTGCTCGACCTCGCGCGGCTGCCGCATTCGGAAGAGCCGGCGGCGGGTCCGGGCGCGGAGACGAACGGCACGTCGCGCGTGAACTGAGGCGTAGAATGACCGGGACGGGGCGCAAAGTGCCCTGCCGAGCAACAACCCTATCTGCGAATCGCAGGCAACACGGTAGATTCGAGCCATGCGTGTGGATCGACTGGTGGTTGAGAACTTCCGCGGCATTGCCAAGCTGGAGCTGGAGTTCCCTCGTCAAGTGACGGTGTTTGCCGGCATCAATGGCGCGGGAAAGACGACGATTCTCCAGGCCTTGGCCAGCCTGTTGTGGCGCGTGGGTGGATCGATCCACGACTCCCTCAAGGAGCGACACAAGCTCCACGCGACCGACGTACGAAATGGCCAGAAAGCGGCGCTCCTATTGGTCCAGACCGGAGGGCAATTCGGGGAAACTCGGCAGTCAGTCACCTGGGGGCTTCGCACAGAAAGGCTGCTTGAGCGCAGCAAGACGAGCCTCGACACCTGGCAGCGCTCGCAAGCCAACGCCCTGAGATTCGCCACCGCAAAACTGAAAGAGCAGCTGCTTACAGAACGCACGACCGCTGTTCCTTTCGGTGTTTTCTACCGGACCAACCGAGCGGTATTGGACATCCCGCTTCGAATCCGCAAGAAGCACGCATTCGACCAGCTATCCGCATTCGATGACGCCCTTGACGGCGGTTGGAGCAGCTTCCGGTTGTTCTTCGAGTGGTTCCGCGAACGTGAGGACCTGGAGAACCAGGAGCGTGCACGCTCTCGCGAACATCAGGATATTCAACTGGAAGCAGTGCGGAGCGCAATCAGTGCCTTGATGCCAGGATTCCAAGACCTTCGAGTTCAGCGGCAGCCACTGCGCATGACAATCTCGAAGCAAGGGGAAGAACTCGATGTCAGCCAACTCTCCGATGGAGAGAAGTGCCTCTTGGCGATGACGGCCGACATCGCGCGGCGCCTGGCACTCGCGAATCCCGCGTCGAAGAATCCGCGCGAGGCGGAGGCGGTCATTCTCATTGACGAGATCGAGTTGCACCTCCACCCTCAATGGCAACGACAGGTCATCCCGAATCTCACCAAGACGTTTCCGAACTGCCAATTCCTGGTGTCCACGCATTCGCCTCAGGTGTTGAGCTCCGTCCAGCCTGAGGACATTTTCGTGCTGAAGAGCAACACCGACGGAATCGAAGCCGTTCGGCCATCACACTCCTACGGGCGTCATAGCAACCAGATCCTGGTGGAGCTGATGGACACCCCCGAGCGACCTGCGGAAATCCGGGACCGCATCGACCGCATGTTCCGAGCAATCGACGAAGGCAACTTGCCGGCGGCCTCGGAACTGCGGCAGAATCTCGAACGCGACATTCACTCCGACGACCCGGAGTTCGTCCGCGCGGACATCCTGCTCAGACTCCGAGGAACGAAGAAGTGAGGCCGATTCGGAAGGGTCCCGAGCCACCGGAACTTCGTGAGTGGAAGGCCAAAACGAGTGATGACTGGCAGCCGACCTATTCGAACCTCAGCAACCTCGCCAAAGACGCAATTCGACGCGATCTGCTGAAGGAGCAAGGTGCGGTGTGCTGCTACTGCGAGCAGCGAATCGAAGCGCAATCCGGCACGAGCCATATTGAGCACCTCGAACCCCAGACGAGCGAAGAGGGTCGAGGGCGAGGCCTGGATTACACCAACATGCTGTATTCCTGCTCAGCAACACGATCCCAGCATTGTGGCCACAAGAAGCAAGAGACACGCCTTGGTGTTCATCCCCTGATGGAAGACTGCACGAGCCACTTCGAGTTTGGCAGCGACGGCGGCGTTGCAGCAAACCGATCGGCAAAGAACAAGGAAGCCGGAATCGGGGCAATCAAGACGCTCGGCTTGAACGCGGAGCCATTGCGGCTCCTGCGGCGTGAAGCACTGGACAGCCTGCTGCGATACCTCGACGCGGAGCAATTGGATCGCATTCCCACAGATCTCATGCAGCGCGATGAAGAGGGCAAGAACCTGCCCTTTGCGACCTTCCTGGTCCAGGTGCTGGCGCGATAGAACCTCGATTGCTCACACCGCGCTCTTGGCGCTGCGTCTACTACTGTTAGCGGCGGCGCCGTCACTTCGTCAGCGATTCACCTCGTCAGTGGCTCATTTCGTCAGTGGCTCACTTCGTCAGGGACGGCGTGCGCAGCTTGAATCCGTTCGGCCCATGCGGCAGTTGCCCGAGCACCCCGGTCGCACCACCGACGACGAGCGCGCCAAACCCATGCCGCGAACGCACCGCGTCGACGGCCGCAAACAGCCGATTGCGCGCGGTGTCTTCGCCGCCAAACAGCTGCCCCTGCACGGCGCCGACCGCGACCAAGGACGTCAACGACACGCCGACGAGCCGCACGAGCACGCGGCGCACGAGCAGTTCGTCCAGCAACTCCCCCGCCATCGCCATGAGCAGGTCCGTGCGCTGCGTCGCCATCGCCAACGAACGCGAACGCTCCTCGCGCCCACCGTCGATGTGGTGCAGCCGCACCTGCACGCAGCGCGCCTGCAGCCGCTGCTTGCGCAGTTCGCTCGCGGCGCGGTCGAGCAGGTAGGCGAGCATCGAGCGCAGGAACGGCCGCTGCTGCGAATCCGTCTCGGCGCGCGGCTCAAACGACGTCTCGCGCGAGATGCTGCGCAGCGTCGGCGTGGCGACCACGGGCGCTTCGTCGAGCCCGCGGCAGCGAAACCAGATCTCCTCGCCGCGCGCGCCAAAACTCTGCCGCAGCAGTTCGCGGTCGACCGTCCACAACTCACGCACGGTCGAAATGCCGACCTGCAGCAGCAACTCGGCGGTCTTGCTGCCGATGCCGGGCACCGCCTCGACGGCGAAGTCGCCGAGGAACTCGAGTTCGTGCCCGGCTACCACTTCGCAGATGCCGCCGGGCTTCGCCTTGGTGGTCGCCAGCCGCGCCACGGTGCGGGTGCTGCCGAGCCCCTGCGCCACCGACAGGCCCGTTTCGGCCCGGATCTGGGCGCGCAGTTCGCGGCACAGGGCCGTGAGCGAACGTTCCGGTTCGACGGAGGTGGCGTCTTCGAGGGCCTGCTCGATGCGCAGCGGAACGCCTGACAGGTCGGCATAAAAGTCGTCGAGCGAACAGACCTCGACGACGGGCGAAAACCGCCGCATGACCTCGGCCACCCGCTGCCGGTAACGCTCCGCGAGCCGCGCATCGCCCTCGCGCACGATGAGCTCCGGACAGCGCCGCAGGGCCTCATGCAGCGGCATCGCCGTGTGCACGCCGCGGGCCTTTGCTTCGTAGGAACGGGACGCGACGACCCCCGTGCCGACCGCGACCGGGCGGCCGCGCAGCGCCGGATCGCGCAACTGCTCGACCGAGGCGAGGAAGGCATCGATGTCGAGGTGCAGGATGCGGCGCTCCATGGTCGCACACTAACATTTCCCTAACTTTGATGCGAGAGGTCGGGCAGGACACCCGAGTTTGAGTTCCCCACACCGCTCCCGACTTGTCCACATCACTTTCCACACCGGAGCTGTTTTCCAGGACTTCTCAACACTCCAAAGCGCCTACCCATCGGCTACTCGAAATCCCTCCACAGGCCTTTCCACACTCTCCCCATCGCGAACGGTGCTTGCTTCCGCCCCGCAAGTCGTAACAGTGCGCCCCCCGTGGAAGCCGCCCCTGCCCAGAGCCTCCGTCCGAGCCGTTCGTTTGCCGACGAACTGTGGCAACTGCTGCGGCTCGGCGTGCCGATCGCGCTCGTGCAGTTTGGCATGACGGCGCTGAACTTCGTCGACGTGGCGATGCTCGGCCACCACGACCCGCAGTCGCTGCCGGCCATGGCGCTCGGCAATACGCTGGCCTGGGCGGCACTCGTGTTCTGCTTTGGCGCGACCACCGCGGTCGATCCCCTGCTGTCCCAGGCCGTCGGCGCGCGCGACACAGCGGCCCTGCCGCGGGTGCTGGGCCGCGGCATCCTGCTTGCCGTCGTTCTCTCCATCCCGGCAGCCCTGCTATTGCTGCCGGCCGCTACCTGGCTGGCTTGGTTGCAGCAACCCGAAGCACTGATCGCCGACGCCGCTGCCTACGCCCGGATCCAATCCCTCGGCATCCTGCCGTTCCTTTGTTATGCGGTGCTGCGCAGCCATCTATCCGCCCACGCACGGGTATGGCCACAGGTCCTGACGATCGTGGTCGGCAATGCACTGAACGTGTTGCTCGATTGGACCCTCATCTACGGGCACCTGGGCATGCCCGCCCTGGGTGCTTCGGGGGCCTCGATTGCCACCGTGATCTGCCGCTGGTGGATGCTCGGCGCCTTGCTGTGGTTTGGCCGGCAGGACCTCATGCCGCATCTGCGGCAATTGCGCGACGCGACGGTGCGGCGCAGCGCGTTCGCATTGGGTCCGCTGTGGCGACTGCTAAAACTCGGCACACCGATCGGCCTGCAATTTGCCCTCGAAGTGGGCGTGTTTGCGACGACGGCGCTGCTGATCGGCTGGCTCGACGCGCACGCTGGTGTGGCCGGCGAGAAGGGAGCGACCAGCCAAGGCCTCGGCCTCAGTGGCCACCAGATCGCGCTGCAGCTCGCATCGCTGAGTTTCATGGTGCCGCTCGGGCTTGGCATGGCCGCCTCCGTGCGCGTCGGTTGGGCCGTCGGCCGCGGGGATGCCACGGCGCTACGGCGAAGTGCCGGTGCCGCGCTCGTCGCGGGAGCCAGCGTGATGGCCTGCTTCATGCTGCTGTTCCTGCTGCTGCCAGGTGCGCTGGCCGGCAGCCTCACGACGCACCCCGAAGTGCTCGCGATGGCGGCAACGCTGATTCCGATCGCGGGCGTGTTCCAGATCGGCGACGGCCTGCAGGTGGTCGCCATCGGCTGTTTGCGGGGCCTCGGCGACGTGCGTTCGCCCGTCGTCGCGAACGTGCTGGGCTTCTGGGTCGTCGGCCTGCCGCTCGGCTGCTGGTTTGCCTTCGGGCTCGATTGGGGCCCGGCGGGGCTCTGGTGGGGACTCGTGCTCGGACTGTTCGTGGTCGCCGCGGGGCTGTTGGTGGTGCTGCGCTGGCGGTTGCAGGAACGGCGCGAGCGGCTCGCCGTCGAGTAGCGTGCGACCGAACTCGTCGGGACAAAGACCTCGGCCAACACTGCCAGCGACTCGCTAACCTGAAGCCTGCCCATGACCCGCGCCCACCTCGAGAAACTCTCGCCCATCCTGCTCACGCGCGACGTCGCTGCCACCGCCGCATTCTGGAGTCGCCTCGGCTTTCACGTCGTCTACCGCGACGACAGCTACCTGCTCATGAAGCGCGACAACGCCGAGGTGCACTTCTCACGTTCCGCCACGCTCGACCCGGCCAAGAACGAATGTTGCGCCTACCTGCGCATGGACGATCTGCGCGCGCTCGACGGCGAATGGGGCGCCCTGGGCCTGCCCGCGCGCGGCATCCCGCGCTACGAACGCATGGAACGCAAGCCGTGGCAGATGTGGGAAGCGGCCCTCGTCGACGAAGATGGCAATCTCGTGCGCGCCGGCATCGAGGTTTGACCGGGATCCGGGGTTGGCGAGCGCAGTAGCGGTTTGAGGATCCAAGGCGAGAGTCCTACCAAGCGCCTGGCGTTCGCAATCGTTAAACCTCTCGGTATAATAAACCAGATGGTTGTCGATAGATCCCCAAGGCTCGACCGCGTCTTCCACGCCCTGGCGCATCCCGCCCGCCGCGCGATCGTGCGCCAGCTTTCGGTCGGCGAACGCACCCTCACCGAGCTTGCCTCCCCGTTGAAGATGACCTTTCCCGCTGCCAGCAAGCACGTACGCGTGCTCGAGGCCGCCAAACTCGTTCGCCGCCGCATTGCCGGCCGCGAGCACCGTTGCAGCCTCCGCGCCTCACCGCTCAAGGACGCGATGCAGTGGACCGAGCAGTTCCGCCGCCACTGGGAGGCCAGTTTTGCCGCCTTGGACACGCTGCTCGAGGAAATGAAGGCACAGGAGCAACCACGTTCTCGCCGCGACTGAAGCGTCCCATCCGTCCGCCGATTCTCATTCACCCCCGTGTCAGTCCCAAGGACCACACCATGAACCAGAAAGGCCTGCAGATCTCCACCCCCACGGACACCACGATCGTGCTCACCCGCACGTTCCAGGCCCCACGGCGACTCGTATGGGAGGCAATGACCAACCCCCAGAGGATGCGGCGTTGGATGCTGCCGCCTCCGGGCTGGACCCTGACCGTCTGCGTGTGTGAGGCGCGCGTCGGTGGCGCATTGAGCCTCGCGTGGAAGAACGACGAGGCCGATCCCTTCATGACGCTGCAAGGTGTGTTCACCGAGGTGGTCCCGCACGAGCGTTTGGTTCACACCGAGACGATGCAACTGGCCTCGGGCGAGGTGGTCAGCTCGCTCGTGGAGACGCACGCGTTTGCCGAGCAGGGCGGCATCACCACGATGCGCATCACGCAGGTCTATGAGTCCAAGGAAGCCCGCGATGGCGCGCTGGCTTCGGGCATGGATCAGGGCGTGGAAGCTGGGTTCCAGCAGCTGGAAGCGCTGCTCGCTGAGGTCGCCTAGGGAAACCGCCGGCTCGTGGCTCGACTCAGCGAATCAGGCCACCAGCCACCGGACTCAGCTGCAGTGGCAAGGAGAACCCGGTCACCCCTTGAAACCACAGCGCCTGGTCGACGAGCCACGCGCCTGTGGGAATCGGCACCGTTGCAGTCGCCTGCCCCGTCGCATCGGCGAGCACAATGCCGAGATTGATGTCTCCGCCGCCCAGCCATTGGGTCTGCGCGTGCAGGCCAGGAATGTCCAGGCTCGCCAGCCGCAGGCTCGCGAACACCGCGGCGTAGCCGTTTGGAACCGTCGTGTACGTGAGCGAGAACCCCGCACCGTTCTGCAGCGGCTGTGGCCGCGAGACACCAAGCAGGCTGCCGCTGGGTGCCGTGCAGCTGGGCGCCGCGGGCAGCAACGAGCAGCGGTCGACCAGCACCGTGGTGGCTTCGATCGGGCAACCCTGACCCCAACCGACGACCGTGCTGTCGCAGAGCCACGCGCGACCACCATTCGCATGCAATCCCGGTACCGGCCCAACCCCGAAAACCCCGGCATGGAACCTGCAACCAGACGCATGCAGGGTCGTTCCCGTGGCTTCGACGGCCGGGGAGCAGACGTAGTAGAAGGACGGCACGAGCGGGCTGCCGTAGAACTGGCTGTCGATCGCCGTGATGCGCGCGTTGGTGGCCCGCATGGCCACACTGAAGCCGAACTGGTTGCTGCAACTGACCGCGCAACCCTGCAGGTGGACGTCGGCATTGGTGGCGGTCAATGGCGCCGTCGCCGGATCAATCGAGGCCGCGCCGAGCACCGTGCACTGGTCGAGCGTCACTCTTCCCCCCTGAATGGCGACGTGGCCCGCGGCGGAGAAACTGAAGTCGAGTGCCGCGAGATGCACGACCTGGCCTTGAGGCGCGGTGACCGTGACCGACGCGCCACCCGACGGCTCCTGCACGTGCACAGCACCTGGCACGAGGCCTCGGATCGTGCAGCCGAAGGTCACCGCAAACGGCGCGTAGGTCCCCGGTGACACGTGGAGGAAGTCGCCTGGGGCAGCGACGGCGAGCGCGTCGCTGACTTGGGCATATCCGCCGGGCCCGACAAGGTGGGTTGCCTGCGCCGGGATTCCGACGGCAATGGCTGGAAGCAGACAGGCAATCAGGGACGTTCGCATGGGGAGCTCTCCGAGCAACTGGACTGGGCGTTGTTCTACAACATTGATGCCGGGCAGGTAGGTAGGCTATCCGAATGGTCGAACGTGCGGCGCAGACCACGCGGCCACTCTCCCTTGAGTCGCACCGCGGCAATCCACGAACAACTCAGTCGCCGACCACGATCGTGAACGCAGCCGTGAAGTCGAGACCCGACCACGCGCCCGGTGCCGCCAACACGGCCGCCTGCGTGGTGAACGTCAGCCCGCGCAGCCAAGGCACGTAAGGCAGCGGTAAGGCCACGTTCGCTACGCCCCACGCGTTCGACAGCGTGAACACCGACGACACACTGTTCTGCAGATAGACGGTGCAGGGCCCCACTTGCTGCGGTTGCGTCGCAAACGAAAAGCCGAACAGGCATGGGGCGGCGGCGGCAGTGTCGAGCAGTTCGACGCAGAAGTCGGGGTTGCCGAGATACGGGACCGGCGACGCCAGCCGAGGCGGGGCGCCGGCAGCACAGGCGTTGCCAAGCGCCGTGGTCCCAGCCATCACCGGCGCGCCGAGCAACCAGGTGTCGTCCCGCACATGGCTGGCGCCATTCGCGAAGCCATAGCCGCCATGCACCATCACCTGCGAAGTCGCGGGGTCGATCGCCATCGCGTGCAGGTAGCGGGCAGGTGGTGTTCGCGTCGTGGTCACCGGCGACCAGGTCGTGCCGTTCCACTGCCAGGTGTCGTCGAGGACCTGACTCAACAACGTTCCACCACCACCGAACAAGATCACGGTGTTGTTCTGCGGATCGAGGACCATTGCGTGGCCGCGGCGCGCTTGGGGAGCCGTCGCCACCGTTCGCACCGACCAGGTTGCACCATCCCATTCCCACGTGTCGCCAAACAACGAGCCGTAGCCGTTGTCCCCACCAAAGAGCAGAACACGCTGGCGCAGCGGCTCATCGACCATCGCATGCCGCGAACGGGCACTCGGTACCACGGCCGGGTTCTGTTGCAGCCACTGCGTTCCATCGTAGGTCCACGTGTCGCCCATGGGCTGCAGGCCCTGCATGGGCGCATAGAACTCGCCGCCAAACAGCACGATCTGCTGCCGCGCCGCGTCGTAGACCAGTTTGTGGTCGCTGCGAACTGGCGGGGAATTGGCCAGGTTGCGCAGCGTCCACGCGCTGCCGTCCCATTCCCAGGTCTGCCCACTGCCGAACAGGACCGAAACGGCTCGCAGTGGGTCGAAGGCCATGGCCCCACCAGCCGCCGCGGTCGGCCCCAAGGCTGGCGAACGTGTCCATGCCTCGCCATCCCATTGCCAGGTCAACGGCACAGGCGCACTGCCAGTCCATCGGCCCATCGAGACGACGCGGTTGCGCACTGTGTCGGTGCAAGCACTGGCACTCAGAGCATTCCTTGGCGGCCACGACATCGGTTGCTGCGCCAGCCAGGCCGCCCCACTCCATCGCCAGACGGTGCCGTTGTAGAAGGCCAACGCGCCACCATTGCCGGGATCGGCCACGGTCACGACCTGCGTCCCCCCGGACTGGAACGGCAGAGAATTGGCACGCAACGCCCACGCGCTGCCATCCCATTCCCACGTGTCCCGATGCGGTGTGCTCGTGGCGAGGGAATAGCCCCCGCAGAGAACCGTACGCTGTCGCTGCTCATCATAGAGCAAGGCGTGATTGACGAGAGGCGGCGGCGCCACGGCCGTCGTGATGGCCAACCACGTGGTACCGTCCCATTCCCAGGTTTCGTTCTGGGGAGCCTGGTAACCTCCAAACATCACGACGCGCTGTCGCGCATTGTCATACGCCAGTTGGTGGCCATCTCGCGAGGCGGGTCCATTGGCCGGCGTGAGCAGGGTCCACGTTACCCCGTCGTACTCCCAGGTATCGCCGCCGGAGCTCGAGACGCCGGTCCGTCCTCCGTGCAACAGAATGCGCCCGCGCGCCGCGTCGAACACGATGCCATGACGTTCGCGCGGGCTCGGCGACTGCGGCAGCAGACGCGGTTGCCAACTCGTCCCGTCCCACTCCCAGGTGTCGCCGCGCAGCTGGATCGTGCCAGGATCCGAACCGCCAAACAGGACCGCTCGCCGCCGGATCGGGTCGACAACGAGCTTTGCACCAACGCGAGGCGGCGGCACCGTGGCACTCGGCCGCGGCGTCCACACGGAGCCGCCCCACTCCCACGTGTCGGCGTTCGCCCCACCTTGCACGTACCCGCCGAACGCAACGATGCGGCCGCGGGCCACGTCGGCGGCCAGGGTGGTCATGCCTTCCACCCCGCCCTCCCCCCCGGGCACAAACGCATGGCGCGGCGACCAACCCGGTGACTGCGCGGATCCGGCACTGGCGATCGTGACCCAAACCAGGAGTGTCACGAGCGGAACTCGCGCGGCAGGTGCGGAGGATCGAGCCATTGGCCTGAGCATAGTGTCCCGCCGCGACCCTGGCTGGGGTTTGGCCCGACCCCAGCAAGAGATCGGAGCCGAACGGAAGCGGCGCTGTGCGTTCTGCTGCGACGCATCAGGCCCACGCCAACCGCGCCGAGGTCAGAAGGAGCCGATCGTCAGCTCCAGCACATTCGTAGACGTGAACTTCGTGAGAATTCGACGCTCCAGCGGCTACCGAGCAGATTCCGCGACACATCGGCGCCCGGATCCGGATCACCCTGCCGATGCTGCTGAAGTTCCTGTTCTGGTTGTTTGCCGCGCTCGACCTCGCCGCCGTACTGCTCTGGCTCCTGCTTGGCCTCGCGGCCGCTGGACCGAGCAAGACGAGCCCGCTTGCCGTGGTCCTGGCCCTGCTGGTAGTGCCCGGCGCCCTGCTCGCGGGTGCGATCTTCTTGTTCGTGCGGTCCGAGAGCACGGGCTGGCGGGTGGCGGCGTTGTTGGTCGTCTCCGCACCCGCCGCGGCACTCGGCGCAAGCAGCCTACTCGCGAGAGTGATGGCGCCTGGGCCGAATGCCGGCATCTGGGGCTCGACCCCGCTCACGCGCGCCTTGTCTGGGCTGCAGAACGATCCGAGCCAGCTGGCGGTGGTGCGCCAACTGCTGGCCTCTGGTGCCGATCCCAACGAAGCGGGCGAAGAACTGCCGCTCGTACTGGCGATCCGCGCCGTGCGCCACGTCGGCATCGAACCGTTGGAGGTGATGCTCGACGCCGGCGCTCGGCCCAATGACCGGACCCAGTTCGGCGAGCCGGCCTACTTCTCCGCCCTCGGCATCACCGCCCCACCGGCCGCGCTGCAGTTGCTGCTCCAGCGCGGCGCCGATCCGAAGGCGGTTTCGCGCGATGGTCGCAGCGGCGTCTGGAAGGCCTCGATGCCGCGGAACTGGTCGGCAGCGTTGGTTCTCGCGCGGCTGGATGCGGGTTGGTCGGGCACGTCGCCGATGGGGCTCTCGTTCCTCGACACGCTCGAAGGCGAAGCGCGATTGCTCGGCGAGACCGGGCAACTCGCCGAGCTGCTCGCCATGGTCAGGAAGGCCGAACGCGGCAAGTGAGACCTCGGTAGCGAGCGGATGGCCGAGCCAGGACGTCGGCAGACACGCGGCGGGAAAATCGTGACGGCCGGCGGGCGGACTTCTCGTCCTGTTTCTTGCCGGCCTCCGGCACCAACCTCCACCCATCCGCCTCCCATGTTCCGCCCTGCCTTCCTGCTCGCTTCGTTTGCTCTCGGGTCGCTCGCCACGGCCCAGTCCGCCGACCACCTCGTCGGCATCACGCGCAACCTCGGCAACCTGCGCCACCAGAACCAGCCAGCCTGCAACGTGCTTGGAACCTGCGCACCGGCCGGTTTCCCCAGTGCTGCGGGCCTGCCGTCGACGGCGGGTGGCACGGCGTGGGATCCGGTCCACAGTGGCGCTTGGATCAGCAACGGCCAGTTCCTGGCCTGCGTCGACGACGCCTGCAACTACCTCTGCGCGCCCATCCCGGTGCCGGGCATGGTCGGCAACACCTTCCTCGTCGGCCTCGAAGTCGTCGAGAGCAGCAACGAACTGTGGCTCGTCGACAGCAACAACACGCTGCGCGTAATGTCGTTGACGTGCCCGCCAGTAATGCTGCGCACCTGCCAGATCACGTTCCTCGACCCGACCTATGTCTCCACGGGGATCGCCATCGACGAACTGCGCGGCTACGTGTTCTATTCGCGCTTTCAGCCAGCCTCGGGCACCAACGTCATCACCTATGCCGACCTCGCGGCACCGTGCCAGGCCATCGCCGGAGTCGTCCTGCCGCCTTGCGCGGCCCCACTGAACAGCAGCACCGGCCTCGCCTGCAACGCCGGCGACCAGACGCTCTACGTGACCGACGGCCTGCGCACGCAAGCGCTGCAATACTCGGTGCCCGCCCCTGTCCCGGTCCTCAACCTGATTTCGCGGTCCTGCTGCCTGGCCGTGCCCGCCGGCGCGGATCCGCTCATGGGCCTCGCCGTTCGCCCCGGCCGCGCGACTCCCGCGGGTGCCAATTGCGCCAACGGCAGCTGCGCCAACTGTGCGATGGACCACGATACGCGCGGCGACTCGGTGCTCGGCAACGCGCAGTTCGGCCTCCAGCTCGGTAGTGCGCCATCCGGCTCGCTCGTGTGGTGCCTCATCGGCGCGGGCCCGTGTTCTCTACCCGGCGCGAGCATTCCGGCTCTCTGCGGCCCGATCTACACAACGCCCGTGTTCGGCACGCTTGGCCCGGCTCTGTCGGGCGGTGGTGTGGGCTGCAGCGGCAGCGCCAGCTTCCCGATGGCCTTGCCGAGCGCGGTGGGCCTCGCCGGCATCGTGCTGAGTTCGCAGTGCGTCGTGCTCTGCTCGAGCCCGGTTGGTTTTGGCACCTCGGTCAGCAACTGCCTCTCGTTTGAGCTGCAAGGCATCTGAACGCAGCTTCGGCGCCGGTCCTTCGGGCTCACTTGCCGGTCACCGCCCGATCGTCAGCATCGCGCGCTCGGTCGCGAGCACGAAGCATGGCGCGGTCGGGTCGAGCACGAACGCCTGCGCATCGACCGCAAGCCCCCACAACGCAGCGAAGTTCGCGATCGGCAGATGCCAGTCGGCGAACGGGCCGTTGTGGGGCACAAACTGCATCGCGGCGCTAGAACCCGACAAACCAAACGTGCAGCCGCAGCCAAGCAGCACGGGCACCGGGTTGCCGGGGCCGTGCAGTTCGAAGCCGCCGAAGACGAGACTACTTGTCGCCAACCCGGTGACCCGCATCTGCATCGTCTGGCCGAGCACCGGCACGCAACGGGCCAACGCACCGAGCGAGGGCGGCCCCGGCGACGCCACCGTGCAAACCGAATCGAGCGTGGTCTCGAACGCCGCCGGGCTCGGTGCAAAAGCCCAGGTCGAGGTGCCGGTGCCACTCTGCACCGCGAACGTCGTGCTGGCGGTCGGATCGAAGGTGAGCGCGGGTTGACTCCAGGCTGGCGCGCCGACTGCTCCCACGAGTCGCCACTGGAAGCCGTTCCACTCCCAGGTCTCGCCGTTCGGGTGCACGAGCACAACGACTTCGCGACCAGAATCGTAGGTGCTGCGGCAACCGGCGGCAGCCGCCGGACCGGGGCCATTGTGGAGTTGCCAACCACTGCTGTCGAAGGTCCAGGTATCGCCAAGCGGCGAAGTAGCGATGCCGCCGAACAACAGCACGGTACCACCTGGTGCAGCGCTCAG
Organism: Planctomycetota bacterium; assembly: GCA_020851075.1. Classification (GTDB taxonomy): domain Bacteria; phylum Planctomycetota; class UBA1135; order UBA1135; family UBA2386; genus JADZDL01. The sequence goes on from JADZDL010000232.1 coordinate 27,974, forward strand.
CGTATGCCCGGTCCGCCCCACCAGACCGGCGGGGGTCGGGGAGTTGGCCCACAAGGCGGTGCCGCCGACATCGATCATGGCCCAGGTATCGCTGCAGAGACCGTTCGCGTCGCGACCGCCGAAGAAGACCAACCACGAACCCGATGCGAAGACCGCCGCCTTGGCGCCCTGCCGAGGGCCGGGCCCGCCGCCAGCGAGCGTCGGCATCGACTGCCAGCTCGCGGCCGCGCGGTGGAAGTACCAGAGGTCGTTCTGCAACTGCAGGCTGGCCAGGTCCAGGCCGCCGAACAAGTAGGCGCGCGGACCACCGCCGACCAGCAACGTGGCGAGGCGCGGGGCCGGCGAAGTGGTGGTAACCAGCACCTGAAAGGCGCCCGTAAACGGCACCGCCGGCACGATCGTCTGCCCGTTCAGTTCGTCGAAGCCGACCAGCCCCTGTGCGTCGCTCGCCAGCAGGTCGCCGGCAATGCCGAAGTCGACGCGCGGTGAGGTCCCGCGCAGGGACCAGTCCTGCGCAGTCAGCGTGGTGAGCGCAAACAGCAGTGGCAACAAGCAACGAGTCCTTCGCATGGTCGCAAGGGGCGAGGATACCGCGGCGCGGACGGCCCGGTGGCCATAACGCGCCGCTCCCCACCGGCAGGATGCAAGAAAGGCGTCCCATCCCTGTGGTACCGAGGTAATCTTCACGTTGCCTTGGTTGTACCCGCACGGCGGTCTGCCCTCCCGCCCACCCCACCCAAAGGCTCGCACCCATGACGATTCGCTCCGCGTTCGTCGCCACGCTGGCGACGGCAATGGCGTCCCTCTGCGCCCAGGTTCCCGACCTGTACGACATGAACACCATAAGGGATGTGTACCTGACCTTCGCGCAGCCCAACTGGTGGTCGCAGTTGACCGCCAACTACGGCCCTGAGATCAACATCCCGGCCGACATGACGGTCGACGGCATCACCTACCCGAACGTCGGCGTGCGCTTCCGCGGCAACACCTCCTACACGATGCTGCCGACCCAGCCGAACCAGGGCTGGGAGAAGAAGAGCTTCAATATCGAGATGGACTCGACAGTCGCTGGCCAGGACCTCTACGGCTACGACCATCTTAACCTCAACAACGGCTACCACGACCCGACCTTCCTACGCGAAGCGCTCACCTACCACGTGATGCGGCGCCACGGCGTCGCGCCGAAGGCCAACTGGGTGCAGCTCTGGCTCAATGGTGTGCGGTGGGGTGTCTACATCAACGTCCAGCAGCCCAACAAGGACATGATGAAGGAGTGGTTCCGTTCGAATGACGGCAACCGCTATCGCTGCTTCCCGACGTCCGGCAACTTCAGCAACGGCCGCTGCGCCTACACGGTGTTGAGCCCCAACACCGCCGCGAGCTACTTGTCGGCCTACCAGGCCAAACAAGGCAACGGCGTCGACCTGATGACCATGTGCACCACGCTCGGTGCGATGACCACGGCAACGCCGCAGTCGACCTTGACCGCGCTATTCAACGTCGATTCGTTCTATCGGTATGCGGCGGTCATGAACGTCACCGGCACGCTCGACAGTTACCTCGAGAGCGGCAAGGACCACTACCTCTACATCGACGAAGTGCACGGCGATGGCACCACGTTCCCGTTTGACCTGAACGAGAGCATGGAAGGGGCGTCGACGCTGCTGCCGACCTACAACACGACGAATGCTGCGCGTCCAGGCTTCACCAAGACGCTGCAGTTCGCCAATTGGACCGAACGCTACAAAGCGCACCTGCGGTCGATCGTCGACGAGACCTTCAACCCGACCTACCTGACGCCGCTGGCCCAGCAATACCACGCGATGCTGGCGCCACTCGTCGCGCTCGACACGAAGAAGATCTACACGACGGCGCAGTTCACGAACAACCTGAACAGCACGGTGACGATCGGCGGTGGCTTCGGCAGCACCACGCTGCAGGGCATCGTGCCCTACATCCAGGCGCGCAGCACCTTCCTGCTGTCGCAGGCCTACGTGAACGCACCGCGCGCCACGCTGAGCAACCTCGCGCACAGCCCGACGCTGCCCAACCCGACCCAGCCGATCACCTTCACGGTGCAGGCGAGCAGCCTCGCCACATCGGTCAACCTCTACTGGCGCCGCCTCGGAGCGTTCCAGTCGGTCGCGATGTTTGACGACGGTGCGCACGGGGACGGCGCGGCCAACGACGGCACCTGGGGCGTCTCGATCGCCGCCCAGCAGCCCGGCTCGCTGGTCGACTACTACGTCGAAGCAAAGACCGCGACGACGGCGGCCAGCTACCTGCCGTACACGGCGGAACTGGAGGCCAACTGCCCGCACGTGCAGATCGACTGGCAGGTCGCGGCTTCGCCGATCGTCATCAACGAGTTCGTCGCCCAGAACGTCACCGGCGCCGTCGACGAGAACGCGCAGCACGAGGACTGGGTCGAGCTCTACAACACCAGCAACCAACCCGTCGACATCAGCGGCAAGTGGCTCAGCGACAGTCTCGTGGTGCTCAAGTACCAGTTCCCGGTCGGCACCACGATCGCCCCGTTCGGCGTGCTGCGCATCTGGGCCGACGAAGACGGCACGCAGGGCCCCCTGCACGCCAACTTCAAGCTGTCGGCCGGTGGTGAGGTCGTGGCGCTCTACGACAGCACGGGTCTCGCGATCCACGACTCGATCACGTTCGGCCAGCAGCAGGCCGACGTCTCGACCGGCCGGGCCATCGACGGCGGCGCTGCTTGGGTCACCTTCCCGAGCCCGACCTTCGAGGCCACCAACCTGCCCACCGCGTGCGGCCAGCGCACCTACGGGGCGCTCGATCCGACCGAGCACACGATGTTGATGACGCTGTCGGGCACGGTGCAGATCGGCACTTCGTCCACCTACACGATGAGCAGCGGCCCCGCCAGCGGCCTTGGCCTGTTCGTGATGGGGCTCAACCCTGGCCACCAGGACCTCAGCGCGTTCGGCGTCGGCAACGAGACCCTACTGCTCGACCCGGCGACGCTGGTCGTCACGGCGGCGCTGCCGCTCAGCGGCACCGGTGGTTCGAGCTATGCGTTTGCGCTGCCGAACGACGGCGGGATCATCGGCTTGCGCATCTACGCGCAGACGCTGGCCATCGGCACCGGGATCTACGACGCGAGCCGCGCCATCGAAGTGCGCATCTGCCCGTAAACACAACCCGCGCCGATGAACTACCACGACCGGCACGAGTGCAAATTCGTCATCAGCGAAAGCACCGCGACCCGCCTGCTCCGGCGGGTCGCGCCGTTCGTCGCGCCCGATCCGCACGCGGCGCGCAGCCCCGACCATTCCTACACGATCGCGAGCCTCTACCTCGACGACGACTTCCACACGCTCTACCGCGAAACGCTCGGCGGATTGCCCTATCGCTACAAGCTGCGCGTGCGCAGTTATGACGATGCCCCGGGCACGCCGATCTTCCTGGAGGTAAAACGCCGGCACGATCGCGTCGTGCAGAAGCTGCGTTGCCCGATTGACCGCCGGCACCTGCCGGCCCTGTTGTTGGGCGAGATCGACGACCTGCCGGAGCTGTCCGCGCAGAAGCGCACTGGACTGCGCGAGTTCCTACGCCTGCAGCAACTGCGGCAGGCCAAACCCCAACTCATCGTGCGCTACGACCGCCAGGCCTACGTCGGCCGCGACGACGACGAAATCCGGGTCACGTTCGACCGGCGCCTCGCCGCCTTGCCGATGCACACCCCCGTGGTACGACTCCACGACGAACGCTACGAAACCCTGAAGCAAGGTGGCGTCGTGTTGGAACTGAAGTTCACCGACCGCTGCCCCCCGTGGATGCTCGAGGCGGTGCGCGCTTGCGAATTGCGTCGCACTTCGTTTTCGAAGTACTGCACCTCCGTCGACGGCCTGCAGGAACTCGGCATCGTCGACGCCTGACCTCACGACCCCACCAACCGATGCCCGAACTGCTGCGCAACCTCGGTGATTGGACGGCTTCGATGCCATCCCTGCCGAACGTGCTCTTCCACCTGCTGCTGGCCTTCGTGCTCAGCAAACCGCTGGCCTGGGTCTACGTCTGGACCCACCACGGCGTCAGCTACTCGCGCTCGTTCGTGCAAGCGCTGGTGCTGCTGCCGCTCATCGTGACCATCGTCATGCTGGCGATCGGCGACAGCATGGCGCGCGCGTTCGGCCTGTTTGGCGCCTTGGCGCTGATCCGCTTCCGCACCCCGATCAAGGACAGTCGCGACACGATCTTCCTGTTCCTATCGGTCGCGATCGGCATCACCGTCGGCGTGCAGAACACGATGCTGGCAGTGGTGGGCACGGCTTCGGTGCTGGCCCTCGCCTGCTACCTGTTCGGCGTGAGCTTCGGCGAGCGGTTCTCGCACGATGGTGTGCTGCGCTTCTCGATGCCGGCGGACGGCGAACAAGAGCAGCGGCTGCGCCAGGTGCTGCGCCACTACTGCCGCCACTTCGCCCTCGTCACGTTGCGCGACTCCCGTCGTGAAGGCGCGATGGACTTCAGCTACCAGCTGCAATTGCACGACCCGGCGGCCGTCACCGGCATCGTCGCCGACGTTCGTCAGATCCCCGGTGCTGCCGACGTTCAACTGCTGATGCAGAACGAACACGAGGAAATCTGATGACCGCCATGACCCCTTCGCCTTGGCAGCCGACCCGGCCGCGCGCGAGCCTGCTGCTGCGCTGCCGCAACGTGCTGCGCGCCGCCCTGCCAGCGTCCGTCTGGCTGCTGGCCATCCTGGCCCTCGTGGCCCTGGGCACCCACCTGCCGACCGCAGGCGCCATGCCCGGCCTCGTCGATACCGCGCGCGGAACCGTGAACGCGCCGATCGACGGCCGCATCAGCGCCTGCCTCGTCGGCCTGCACCAGGACGTCGAAGCAGGGCAGGTTCTCGCCCGGCTCGACGACCGCGATGTCCGCTTGCGCCTCGAGCAGGCCACCTACGAACTCGAACGCATTCGCGCCGACATGGCCCGCGAAGCGGCCGACCTCGACCAACAAGGCCGCACGGCCGCCGCCGAACACGGCCTCGAAGCTGGCATCGAACAGCGCCGACTGGTCAGCGCCGCCGAAGCGGCCCAGCTCGGCACGTTGTCGGTGCGCACCCAACTCGAGGAAGCTCGCATCCGCGCGCAAGGAGTCGCCGTCGAAGCCGAACGACTCGCCGGCCTCTTCGCGCAGGGCATGGTCAGCGAACCCGAACTACTGCGCGTGCGCACTGAACGCGACGCTTTGCAGAAGCGCATCAGCGAACTCGAGAGCCTGCACGCCGAGCACCGCTCGCGCTACGACACCGCGCAACAGCGCGTGACCGAGTTCGCCCCCGAAGGCGTCGCCGGCCTCTCGGTCGACACCGCCCTAGCACCGATGCGCTGGCGCCTCAAAGCGCAGGCGGCCACCCTCGAACGCATCGCCCTCGATGCCCAGCAACTCGACCTCAGGGCCCCGATCCGCGGCAGCATCGCGACGCTCACCACGCAAGTTGGCGAATGGACAGCGAGCGGCCGAACCCTCATGACGATCGTCGATCCGACCCCGCGCCGCATCGTCGCGTATGCCACGGCACCCGTGCGCAACCAGCTCACCACGAACCAGACCGTGCAGGTCGAACGCCGCGACGCCACGGTGCTCGGTTCGAGCCTGATCCTCAGCATTTCGCCTGGGGTAGTGCGCGTGCCGGAACGGCTGTGGATCGACCCGCAGCGCGAAGAATGGGCCTACGAACTGCTCGTGCCGGTGACCGGCAGCGAACTGCCCGGAGAGCAGGTTCGGCTCGTTCTCAACCGGTAGCGAAGTTGCCGTGAGTTGGCCGCGTCACTTTGGCGGGGCGCGGAAGGTCGAGCCGTCAGGTAGCACCACAAGGGCAGAAGGCCATAGTTCCGCGACCGCTGCGCGCAGAACGTTCGCGTCCACCAGGTCGTCGTGCGACAGTGAGGACGGCCCCTTCAGGTCTAGCCCATCCAGTTGCAGATTCGCGAGTCGCCGCAGCCCGGCGAGCGTGACCCCGACATGATGGCCACCGATGGCGAGCCGCCGCAGGCTGCGACTGCGACCAAGCGCTTGGAGCATCGCGTCGTCCAGTGCGTCAATGTTGGCAAGGCGCAGTTCCTCCAGTGCTGGCATCGCGGCAATACTCTCGCAATCTCCCACCGTGAGTGCCGACCAACCAGCGAGGTCCAGGAAGCGCAACGTTCTCAGCACCGCCACCGGCTCAAGGTGCTCGCGAAGGCCATAGTCGAAGCCCAGCGTGACCTTCGTATCGCGCACAGCCAGTCGCTGCAGATTCGGCAATTCGCTGAGCTTCTGCAGATTGATGTGCGTGGCAGCCAGCGCGCCGGAAAGGTCCAGGACTTCCAGCTGCGGCTGCTCGCCGACGATGCCTTCCAGCATCTCTTGCTTCACCTCACAATACTCGAGCCGCAGCTCGCGCAGTGTCGGTGGCAGCACATTGAGCGCCGCAGGCACACAGGCGCTCAACGCCGTGAGATCGAGTACGCGTAGGTCCTTGCACTTCGCGAGCGCCGCCATGCCACCGGGCGTCACATGAAAGCACCGATTCAGCGACAGGCTGCGCAGCTTCGGCAACGTCACGAGCGCCGCGAGCACTTCGTCGTCGACGCCAACGCCATCGCCCGCTTCCCCCATGCGACTACTGCGCGCCCCACCATCGTTGTCGCCCACGTCGAGTGCTTCGAGCGCCGTCATCGTCGCCAACTGCAGGAAGCCAGCCTTCGGCACCTTCCAAGTGTGCTGCAGGGACAGAGCGCGCAATTGCGTCATCGCCACGAGAACCGTAACCGCTTCCAGGTCGATGCTCTGGGCATGGCGCAAGTGCAGACCTCGCAGATTGCGCAACTTCGCGATCGCCAGTAGGCCTTCTTTGCCAACGCGCGAACTCAGCAGCGTGATCTCCTCGAGCATCGGCAGTGCTTCGAGCGCAGCCAGTCCGACACCCGTCCAAGGCCCCAACAACGTCAGCTTCTGCAACTTCGTGAGTCCGCTCAGCGCCGCCAGGTTCTCTTCGTGTGGCAACGCCCCCTCGGTGGGGAGCACGTTCCAGAGTTCGAGTTCGCGCAGTTCCGGAAAGCGCACCAGCAAGGCCATGTCCTCGGTCGCGAGCTGGTAGACGCGCAGTTTGCGCGTCCTGGGATCGAGCCGCAGCAGGCCCTCACGACCTTGGGCGACGTCCATGCCGACCGGCTCCTGCGGCCCCGCCAACGGCACCACCTGCCGCGGCGCACGTTCGATCGCGAGCCATGTGACCACGGCAAGCCCGAGCAGCACGAGCGCGGCCATGGCCCAACGGCTCTGCGAACGCACGGTACGTCCCGGCCGCAGTCCCAACCGCGCACGAACCTGTTCGCGCAGATCCGGCGGTGTCACAGCGCCGAGCACTTCGCGCAGACCGGCATCGAGTCGCGGATCGTGGTCGTCGTTCATGAGTGCTCCTTGTCCCCCGTCTCCGTCAGTTTCGCCTCGACACAGTGCCGCAGCGCGGTGCGAACGCGCGCCAGAGCCGACTTCACCCCTTCCTGGCCCAGGCCAAAGCGCGCCGCGACCTGTTCGCGAGTGAGCCCTTCCCCATAGAACGCCGACACGAGTGCTTGCGCGCGCCCGTCGAGCCGCTGCACACACGCGCGCAGCGCCTGCAGCCACGGCCCACCATCCTCCGTATCGTCGGCCACCGTCCAATGCACGGTCACGAACTGCGCGTACTCGGCCTGCTGGGCCGACCACCGCCGCGCCGCACGCTGCCCATCGACGAACCGATCGTGCGCGAGCTTGCGCAGGAACGCGCCGGCCCCACCATCCCGCGGCACCGCGAGGAGACGGGTGTGCACGTGCACGAACACATCCTGGGTACATTCGTCGGCAAGGCTCGGGGAGGCTCCCAGCGCGCGCAGGTAGCGCCAGACCCCAGCCTGATGCTGTGCCATGAGTTCGTCGAGGCCTGCCACTGTGGGGCCCGTCGTGGAGCTTGCAGCGGTAGGTTTGGGGGCAGAAGTCACGGGCTGCACGCCACACTACCGTCCGCATTCTCCCCGATGGGGGCAACGATCCCCGGAATCTCGGCGGGATCCAAGCTACCCCGCCCCCCCGCTGGGCAGCCGAACCCCACCACCCGGGCCCTGATTCCCTTTGACCAGCCGCCCACCGCGCGCTTTCGTCGTCACCTCGGAATCCCGTTCCGAACGTTCCGACCGCGGTCCACCCGCACCTCCTTTCCCGCACGGTTTCCACGATGTCCGCCCAGCCGACCATTCTCTACACGAAGACCGACGAGGCCCCCCTGCTCGCCACCTACTCGTTCCTGCCGATCGTGCAGGCCTTCGCGAAGCACGCGGGCGTGGCCGTCGAACTGCGCGACATCTCTCTGGCCGCGCGCATTCTCGCGGTGTTCGCCGACAAGTTGCCGGCGGCACAGCGCGCGCCCGACCACCTGGCCGAACTCGGTGCACTCACGCTGAAGCCGGAAGCCAACATCATCAAGCTGCCGAATATCTCGGCGTCGGTGCCCCAGCTGCGCGAAGCGATCGGCGAACTGCAGTCGCACGGATATGCGCTGCCCGACTATCCCGAGGTGCCGCAGAACGATCAGGAGAAGGACATCAAGTCCCGTTACGACCGCGTGAAGGGTTCGGCCGTGAACCCCGTGCTGCGCGAAGGCAACTCGGATCGCCGCGCGCCGAAGGCCGTGAAGGACTACGCGAAGGCGCATCCGCACTCGATGGGCAAGTGGTCGCCTGAGAGCAAGACCACGGTCGCGACGATGGGCAAGGACGACTTCTTCGCCAACGAGAAGTCGGTGACCGTGCAGGCACCGACCACGGTGCGCATCGAGTTCGTAGGCAAGGACGGCACCACCAAGGTGCTGAAGGACAAGACACCGCTGCTCGCTGGCGAGATCCTCGACGCCACGCGCATGAGCAAGAAGGCGCTCGTCGCGTTCTATGCGCAGCAGATCGCGCGCGCGAGGCAGGACGGCCTACTGTTCTCGCTGCACCTGAAGGCGACGATGATGAAGGTCAGCGACCCGATCCTGTTCGGGCACGCGGTGCGCACGTTCTTCCAGGACCTGATCGAAAAGCACGCGGCGGTGTTGGCGAGCCTCGGCGTCGACTTCAACAACGGCCTCGGCGACCTCGCGGAGAAGCTGCAGAAGCTGCCTGCGGACCAGGGCGCGGTGATCGAAGCGGACCTCAAGGCCGCGTATGCCAAGGGCCCCGGCATCGCGATGGTCGACAGCGACCATGGCATCACCAACCTGCACGTGCCGAGCGACGTCATCGTCGATGCGTCGATGCCGGCGATGATCCGCGCGGGCGGCAAGATGTACGACGCGCAGGGCAAGCTGCAGGACACGCTCGCCGTGATCCCCGACAGCTGCTACGCAGGCATCTACAAGACCACCGTCGACTTCTGCCGCAAGAACGGCGCGCTCGATCCGAAGACGATGGGCTCGGTGCCCAACGTCGGCCTCATGGCGCAAGCGGCCGAAGAGTACGGTTCGCACAACAAGACGTTTGCCATTGCCGGTAACGGCACCGTGCGCGTCGTCGACGACAAGGGCACCGTGCTGCTCGAACACGCCGTCGAAGACGGTGATATCTGGCGCGCTTGCCAGACGCGCGATGCCGCGGTGCAGGACTGGGTCAAACTCGCGGTCAATCGCGCCCGCCTCAGCAATACGCCGGCCGTGTTCTGGCTCGACCACCAGCGCGCGCACGATGCGCAGATCCTGCAGAAGGTCGAGAAGTACCTCGCCCAGCACGATACCAAGGGCCTCGACCTGCGCGTGCTCGCCCCGGCCGCGGCGTGCCAGTTCACACTCGAACGGCTCGTGCAGGGCAAGGACACCATCTCGGTCACCGGCAACGTGCTGCGCGACTACCTGACCGACCTGTTCCCGATCCTCGAAGTCGGCACCAGCGCCAAGATGCTGTCGATCGTGCCACTCATGAATGGCGGCGGCCTGTTTGAGACGGGCGCTGGCGGCTCGGCGCCGAAGCACGTCGAGCAGTTCCAACAGGAGAACTACCTGCGCTGGGACAGCCTCGGCGAGTTCTTCGCGCTCGCGGCATCGTTCGAACACCTGAGCCAGGTCTGCAAGCACGCGCCCGCCAAGGTGCTCGCCGACACCTTGGACGCGGCGACCGGCAAGTTCCTCGAGAACGACCGCAGCCCCGGCCGCAAGCTCGGCACGATCGACAACCGCGGCAGCCATTTCTACCTCGCGATGTACTGGGCGCAGGCGCTGGCAGCGCAGACGAGTGACCAGGGGCTGCAGAAGGTATTCGCTCCGATTGCCGCGCAGCTGGCGGCGAACGAAACGAAGATCGTAGCGGAGCTGCTCGCCGTGCAGGGCAAACCCATCGACGTCGGTGGCTACTACCAGCCTGACGACACGAAGGCCACGGCGGCCCTGCGGCCGAGTGCAACGTGGAACGCGGTGATCGCGACGCTGTAACCCGCGTCGCGAGTCAGCCTCGGCGCCGCACCCGAATCCCGGCCGACACAACCTCAAGTGCCTCCCGCGGCATCGACCGGAATGGTTGTTCGAAGCTCTGTCGCAACTCCTCCGTCACCGGAATGCGCTGATGCGGCTCGAAGGACAACACTTCGAAACCGCCGGCCTCGAACACGGCAGGGAACTCCGTGGGGCGCAACCGATTGCACCCACGCACGAGGGCGTCTCCGCCTGGAACGCGCAGGAAGTCCAGCGCATGCACGCCGCGATCGGAGTAGATGCCGTGGTCCTGCCCATCAATGGTGTGCACGCCAACACCGCCCAACCGCGTCACGCGTGCGAGTTCCTGCACCACCGCCGTCGGGTTGGCCACGTGCTCCAGAAACGACACGCTATACGTCAGATCCGCTTCACCATCGGGCAGGCTGAGGTGTTCCGCAGACTCGCGTTTGAGCACCAATCTCTCGCTATCAATTCCCGCTGGGTCGCCCTGCCACAATTTCATCAGATCGAAGCCGGAGAAACCGGCAAACACCTGTTCCCGGGTCAATCGCACCTTCTCCGAAATGCACTCCGGCAATGCCAGGGCGTAGGTAGCCAATCGCGCCAGCGCTCGCACCGCCGAAACCTCGTCATGGACGGGATCCAGGTCGACCCCGATCGCTCGACGGGCCCCAGCCAGCAAGTAGATCAATAGTCCAGCCAAGGGGTTCTGCGAACCGCATCCAAGCTCGACGATGGTGGCGCCCTTCACCTGCAACACCCCCATGGCCTGGAACGTAGCGCCCATGTGAAACAGCTCTCTCGCACGCATCCTGGAGAAGCGGTTGGCGAGGGTATCGGTTCGCACTTCCAGTTCCATCGAGAGCAATGCCAGGAGACCAGCCAGGTCCCCATTGGAACGGGCTACTGCATCCCCTCTTCGCAATCGCACGAGCAATTCCGCAGCGAGATCGCGGGAGGGGAGGGCGGACAGGTCCGTGGCAGGGGCATGAACCAGGCGATTAAGCCGTCCACTGCTATTCGTTTCCTCGGCCATGCCCCAACGCTACCTGCATGCCGACCGCATGGGAACTTGCTCCTCCTCAGGCGAAGGGGATGGGAACCCATCGGAGCAGGTTCCATGGCATTGTCCCGCAACCCGGGCCTCCACCGCCGTGGCCGTCAAGCCGGACGCGGTGCCGGCAGTCGTTCGAGCAACCGTTCGAAGCCGATCTCGGCGCACAGTGCTGGCAGTTCTGCGGCGGCACCGCGCCAGCGCAGCGCGTCGAGGTCTTCCGCCAGCGGCACATCCGTGCGCAACGTCGCCAGACGGCGGTAGAGCATCGCGTCGCCGCGCGCTTCACGCAGGGAAGCAGCGAGGCCGGCTGCTCCGCGCACGACCACGGTCCACGCCGCTGCATCGTCGGGGATCGCTTCGAGGTGCTGGTAGTGTGCCAGCACCAAGGCCGCGGACTTCGCACCCCACTTCGGCAACCCCGGAATGCCATCCTGCTCGTCGCCAATGAGGGCCAGCAGGTCCGGGATCGACGCGGGGCCAACGCCGAACTTCGTATGCACGCCGGGCTCGTCGAGCACCGCGCGTTTCCTGCGGTCGAAGCCGACGATGCGTTCGCCGCACACCATCTGCGCGAGGTCCTTGTCAGGCGTGCACAGCAGTACACGCTCGACGCGGGGGTCCGCACCGTAGCGCACAGCGCCTGACGCCAGCGCGTCGTCGGCCTCGAACTCCACCATCGACCAGACCGGAATGCCGAGCGCGCGCACGGCCCGTTCGACGAGTTCGAACTGCTGGTGCAGCACCGGGTCCATGCCTTCGCCCGTCTTGTAGCCCGCGAAGAGCTCGTTGCGGAACGACTCGATCACGGTGTCGAACGCGACGGCTACGTGCGTGACTTCGGGCTCGCGCAGCATTGCCGCGAGCGAAGCGAGCACGCCGCGCGTGGCCCCCACTTCGCGTCCGTCCGGCGCCAGCGCCGACGGCACTGCGAAGTAGTTGCGGAACAACTCGTAGGTGCCGTCGATGAGGTGGACGAACACGCGCGGTACCTACCGGTTACCCGCGCAGCTCGCCGCCGATCGACGCCGCTTGCTCGCGCACCTTGCCGAGGTACTTGCCTTCGTCGTCGTCCGTCAGCGTGCGGTCCTCGGCACCGAGCGTGACCGTGAAGTTGAGGCTCTTCTTGCCCGCGGGCAGGCGTTCGCCGCGGTAGACCTCAAACAGCTGCACGTCGCGAACGAGCTTGCGCCCGGTCGTGCGCAGGAACTCCGCCACCTGGCTCACCTGCGTCGTCTCGTCAACGAGCAGAGCCACGTCGACCGGCAGCACCGGGAAGGTCGGCACGGCGGCGTAGCGCGCGATGCGGCGGCCGTTCGCGAGCAGGGCGCGAACGTCGATGCAGGCGATCGCCGTCGAAGCCGGCAGGCCCAGCGCGCGCGCGATGCCAGGATGCAGATGCGCCACGTAACCGACGGGCGAGCCATCGCGATCGATCGCGACCGCACGCGACGGGTGCACCCAAGGTTGGTCCTTACCGTGCCAGACGCGCTGCAGGACCGCGGGATAACCGAGGCGCAGCAGCGCCGAGCTCACCGACTCGCGCAGTTCGCCGAACGGATGCACACCATCGCGGCGGCTCAGCACGAACGCGATCTCGCGCACCTCGTGCGGCAGTTTGTGGTCATCCGCCATCTCGGCGTGGTAACCCTTGCCATGCTCGCAAAGGCGCACTTCGGCGTGTTGCCGCAGGTTCTGCTGCACACTCGCGAGCAGGCTCGGCATCACGTGACGACGGATGCGCGTGACCTCGGGTGCCACGGGATTGGCAACCTGCACGTAGGCGTGCCCCATCGCATCGCAGGCCGCCAGCACCGCGTCGGGCACGAAGCTGTAGTTGTAGGCTTCGCAGAACGCGAGGTCCGTGCACGCAACTTCGAGCAGGCGCCGCACGAGGAACAGCTCCTCGTTGCGCACCGGCGGCTCGACCGTGCCGTGCAGCGGCCGTTCGGGGATGTTGTCGTAGCGGAACATGCGCCCGACTTCCTCGATGAGGTCGTCTTCGATCGCGATGTCCTTCGTGGCGCGGAAACTCGGCACCGCGACGACAAACCCGACGTCGGTGACCTGCACCGAAAACTGCAGGCCCGTGAGGATCGACACGACCTTCTCGTCTTCGAGCGGGATGCCGATCTTCAGGTGCAGGCGGGCGCGGCGCAGCGTGATGGGTTTGGGCGCGTAGTGGAACCCGGTCGGGTCGATCATCGGCCCGGCCGCGTGCGCCGATGGGCAGAAGCCCTTGAGCAACGCCAGGAAGTGGAACACCGCGAGTTCGGCGTTGGCCGGGTCCTGCGCCTTCTCGAAACGCGCACTCGCGTCCGTGCGCAGACCAAGCCGCATGCTCGTGCGACGGATCGTCGACGCGCGGAAGTTCGCGGATTCGAGGAACAGGCTCGTCGTCGCCGCCTCCACCATCGTGCCGGCACCACCCATGATGCCCGCGAGGGCCTCGGGCTTGTCCCCGCTGCAGATCAGCAAGTCGGTGTCGGTGAGCTTGCGCTCCTGGCCGTCGAGCGTCGTGATCGATTCGCCAGACTTTGCCATGCGCACGCGGATCGGGCCCTGGCCGACATGCCGCGCATCAAACGCGTGCATCGGCTGGCCGAGGTCGAGCATCACGAAGTTGGTGAGGTCGACGGGCAGATTGATCGCGCGCTGGCCGACCGCCGCGAGCTGCCAACGCAGCTCGAGCGGCGACTTGCCGGACGTGACGCCGTCGATCACGAGGCCGCAGTAGCGCGGGCACGCCGTCTGGTCGGCGATCTCGATGCTCACGTGCTTGCCGGTGCGCGGCAGTTCCTGGGCGATTGCCGCCGGTTTCAGTTCGCGCCCGTAGATCGCGGCGAGTTCGCGCGCGAACCCGTAGTGCCCCCACAGATCGGGGCGGTGGTTGATCGACTTGTTGTCGATCTCGAGCACCCAATCCTGCACCGGGCAGACGTCGACGAACTTCGCACCGATCGTGGTGTTCTCCGGCAATACGAGGATGCCATCGTGATCGTCGGAAAGGCCGAGTTCGGACTCCGAACAGATCATGCCGTGCGATTCGACGCCGCGGATCTTGCCGACCTTGATCTTCAGCGCGCCTTTGCCGCCGCTCGCGGGCAAGGTGTCGCCGGGCCGGATCACGACCACACGCTGCCCCGCCGCCACGTTGGGCGCGCCGCAGACGATCTGCACGACGCCGCCATTCTCGTGGCCGAGGTCGACCTGGCACACCGACAGCTTGTCGGCGTCGGGGTGCTTCTCACGCTTGCGAACGTGGCCGACGACGAGGCATTCGAGCCCATCACCAAAGCGCTCGATGCCCTCGATCTCGGCCGTGCTCATCGTCAGATCGGCGAGGATCTGTTTGGGCTCGATGCCGGACAGGTCGACGTGACGCTGCAACCAACGCAGGGATAGCTTCATCGCGGCACCTCGGGGAACTGCTGCAGGAAGCGTTGGTCGCCCCCCATGAACTGACGGATGTCGTCGATGCCGTAGCGCAGCATCACGACGCGCTGCAGGCCCATGCCAAACGCAAACCCCGTGTGCTCTTCGGGGTCGATGCCACCTTGGCGCAGCACGTTGGGATGGACCATGCCGCACGGCAGGATCTCGATCCAACCACTCTGCTTGCAGACCGAGCAGCCCTTGCCGCTGCAGAACGGGCAATTGACGTCGAGTTCAAACCCCGGCTCGACGAACGGGAAGAAGCCGGGACGCAACCGCACCTGCACGTCGCGCTCGAGGATCACGCGCAGACAGGTCTTCATCGTGTGGATGAGGTTGGCGATCGACACACCGCGGTCGCCGCCGTGCCCGTCCCGCTGCACGCGGTCCACGACGAGACCCTCCATCTGGTAGAAGGTGTGTTCGTGGCTCTTGTCGACGGTCTCACTGCGGAAGCAGCGACCGGGCACGATCACCTTGAGCGGCGGCTGGAAACCGTGCTTCGTGAGGCGCTGCATCGTGCGCACCTGCACGGGCGACGTGTGCGTGCGCAGCAGGTTGCGACCAAGGCCCGATTGTTCGCGCAGCCAGAACGTGTCCTGGCTTTCGCGCGCGGGGTGATCGCCCGGAATGTTGAGCGCATCGAAGTTGAAGTACTCGGACTCGACCTCGGGGCCGTCCTGCCACTGAAAGCCCATGCTCGTGAACAGGTCGACGAGCTCGTTCTGCACGATCGTGATCGGATGCAGGGCACCGCGGCGAACGCGCGGCCCAGGCTCGGTCGGATCGAAGTCGCTCGCGGCAAGTTCTTGCGCGAGTGCGGCGGCCGCAAAGGCCTCGCGGCGGGCGGCAAGCGCCTGTTCGACTTCCTGCTTCAGTACGTTGGCGGCTTTGCCAAACGCGGGGCGTTCTTCCTTCGGCAACGTCGTGACCGAGCGTACGAGCTCGACGACCTCGCCTTTGGCGCCAAACAGGCGCGTGTCGAGCTCGGCCAGGGCGGCAGCGTCCGCGGCCTTCTCAATCGCATGGAGCCACTGCTCCCGTAGTGCGGTAGTGTCCATGAGTAGTCCTTGACCGATAGGGGCTAGCGCTCAGCCAGCGACCCCATTCTTTGCATCTCAGGCCTGAGAACTCAGACCAGAACATTCAGACCGGAGCACATTCAGACCGGAACCTGACAGCCCAGAAGCCAGACGGGCCAGAAACCTGAGTCCGTACAGCACTGCGGCGCTGGACCTGCCAGCGCCGTCAAGCGAGACTCGAGGATGAGTAGCGTCGCTCCGTAGGATCGGCTACTCAGTTCGAATCAGGCACTCAGGCCAGAACGGCCTTGGCCTTGCCACAGATCGCGGCGAAGGT
The DNA here is from genome assembly GCA_020851075.1 of Planctomycetota bacterium. Taxonomy (GTDB): domain Bacteria; phylum Planctomycetota; class UBA1135; order UBA1135; family UBA2386; genus JADZDL01. The sequence continues at coordinate 44,293 of JADZDL010000232.1, forward strand.
CGCCGGATCGTGAATGGCAAGCTCGGACAGTTCCTTGCGATTCAGGCTGATCCCGGCCTTCTGCACGCCGTGGATGAACGCCGAATAGCGCAGCCCGTGCGTCTTGACGGCCGCCGTCAGGCGGGTGATCCAGAGCGAGCGGAAGAAGCGCTTCTTCTGCTGGCGGCCGGCGAACGCGAACGCGTCGGCGCGGATGCCGGTCACCATCGCCTGCTTGAACAGGTTGCGGCGGCCTTGGCGGAAGCCCTTCGCGCGCTTCAGAACGCGGTTGCGGCGCTGACGGGTAGCAGGACCATTTGTTGCGCGACCCATATCTCGTTACCTCCCACCCAACAGCATGGCCATACTCACGGCGATCTTACCCTTGCACAGGCCCTTTTGGCGGAGCTGGCGCTTCCGCTTGGAACTGCGGCGCACCATGATGTGCGACGTAAAGGCATGGCGGAACTTGACCTTACCGGTCTTGGTCAGCTTCATGCGCTTAACCACCGCCTTCTTGGTCTTCTGCTTCGGCATAGTGCTCAGTCTTAGGAAGGGGAAGGACCGTAGCGAGCGCCACCCCCCGCATCAAGAGCAGGATGGGGAAAAGTCTGGCAAAGCAATCGGAAGCACGCGAAAACCCTTCCCGCGCCGGCCGTTCCAGCGCCACCAGCCATGGACCTGTTCCTCGCCTGCCTGCACGGCGCCGCGTATGCGGCCCTCGCGTTCGCCCTCCCCCTCCCTGCCGTCCGGCGGCCCGCAATCGCCGTTTTGCTGCTTACCGCCATCGCCTGCCTCGCGGCCGGCCTGCTCAGCCCGGCCGAACGAACCCTCACTACCGTGCACACCTACGCCGGCTTCGAGGGTTACGCCCAGGAAGTCAGCATGGTCAGCTTTCCGACCGGCACGGCGACCGCGCCCGGCTGGTTATGGCCATTGCCATTCCTCGGTTTTGCCGCCCTCTGGTCCGCCATCCTCGCCCGCCTGGGCCAGAACCCCATCCGCAGCGGGCTCTTGCTGCCGCTGCTGTTCGCGTGGACGGCCACGGCAATGTGGCTCGGCACGCAGTTCCTGGCCGGCCCGGCCGCGATCGTGCAACCACTCGGCCTCGACCGCGTGCTCTATCCCGCCGGCATCGCGCTCGCCCTCTGCTCCGCCTGGACCGCCAGATCGCTGCCGGGCCTGCTGATCCGCATCAGCGCCGGCGTGGTGCTCGCGCGCCTGCCCGCCGCCGCGTTCAGCAAGTTCGCGAGTGACTACCGCCTCGGCACTGGCCTCGACATCCACAGCGTACGCGACATCGTGAACCCGTTAACGGGCATGCAGTTCGACCCGCGCATCACGCTCGACTCGCCCTACCAGCAGTTCTGGCTGATCTGGCTCGAGCACGTGATCATGTTCCCCGCGATCTACCTGCTGAGCCTCACCGGCATCGCGTTTGGCGTCTACATGTTCCACAAACACAGCGGCGACGCCAGGTGAGCTCCCCCATGCCCAAACGCCTCGCTCGCATCCTGATCCCGCTCGCCATCGCGACCTCGCTGCAGCCCGCCGCGGCCCAGAACGAAGGCGCCACGACGTTGCCGCAGTGGTTTGCCAGACCCGCAGCCACGCGCGGCGCCCCGCCCGTCACGGACGCACCACTCTCGCGCGCCGAAGCCGAGGCAAAGCTCGGCGAAGTGTTCGCCGCGCTGATCGCCGGCAGCCAACAAGCGGGACTCGACACGCTGCCGCCGCTGCTGCCGAACGATCTCGACAAAGCGCTGTTACCCTCCGAACTGCACATCGGCGACTTCACGATGCCGTTCGTGCTGCTCACCAAGGGCGAGAAACCGGCCTCCGGCTGGCCACTCTACCTCTGCCTGCACGGCGGTGGCGGCAACGGCGACGCGAAGGGTCCGCACGAGTGGGACGTGAACAGCCGCGAGTGGCAAGCGCAGAAGACACTCTGGAAGCGCATCTATCCGGCGCCTGGCATCTACTTCATCCCGCGCATGGCCGACGATCGAAAGGGTCGCTGGTATCTGGATCACAACCAGATCGCGTTTGAGGAACTCATTACGAAATGCATCCTGTTCCGCGAGGTGGACCCCAACCGCGTCTACCTGATGGGCATTTCGGAGGGTGGTTACGGTGCGATCCGTTTTGCGGGCAATCGCCCCGATCGCTTCGCCGCGACGGGTGGCATGGCGGCCGCCGAACCACTGTCGACTTCCCCGCCCGAGAACATGCGCAATGTCTCTATGCGCATCGATATTGGCGAGAAGGACACGATGTACGACCGTGTTGGTCTCGCGCGTCGCATGGGCGAACGGCTCGCCGAGTTGAAGCGTGAGGACCCGAGCGGGTTCGACTTCGAAGTGTGTGTGCAGGCGGGACGCGGGCACGGCGTCGACTACTCGCTGTCGCCGCAGTGGCTCTCGACGCGCGTGCGCAATCCGCATCCGGACCGCGTGGTGTGGACGGTGCAGAAGTTTGATTCGCGCATAGCACTGCAGAACTACTGGCTCGCGCTCGATGCGGCGCCTGCGACGATGCCGCTGTATTTGAGTGCGAGCATTTCGAAGAACCGGCTCGTGGTGACCGCGGAGCAGGATGGCGGCGAAGGCAAGCCGCGGCAGGCTGTGCGTGAAGGCGTGGTGCGCATTCGGCTCAACGACCAGCTCGCAGATCTCGACGCACCGATCACGATCGTCGTGAACGGTGCGGAGCGGACCGCGGTGCGCGTGCAGCGCAGTCTCGCGGTGATGGCGCGCACGATGGCGGAGCGCAGTGATCCAAACTACTGCTTCTGTGCCGAGATCGTGATCGAGCTCGGCGCGAAGTAGCGGCACGAGGGCACTCAGCCACCGCGGATGCATGATGCATGCGCCAATCGGCTCGTGCACAGAAGCGTGGTTTGCGGCCGCTACTTCCCGATCTGCACAAACAGCGCGTCGCTCGGGGTCACCAGACTGAAGACGGGGCCGCCGAGTTGGACGACGCCCCACTGGGCCCAGAGCTGTGCCCCAGCGAGGAACGGCTGGGCCGGAATCGGCACGGGCAAACTTGCGCTCCCCGAAGCACTAGTGACCGTCGCAGCGAACAGCGCAGGAAGTTGCGGCCAGAACGTACAACCGCCGATCTGCTGCTCCTGCACATCCAACGATGCGAACAGCACCGCGAACGCGTTCGCCGGTGCATCGGTGACGCCGATCGCAAACGCCTGGTTGCCGACGCGTGGCAACGATTTGCTCGTGATCTGTGGATGTGCCGAGCCAGCGGCGCAAGGCGGTGAGACGGTCTCCGTGACTGCAGCTCGGGCAATCGCGGTCGGGAACGCCCACAATTCGCGGCCGTGCATGCCATCATCGGCGGTGAAGAACACGTTCGGGCCGACGCGTACGAAGTCGCGCGGCTCAGCACTCGCGTTACCCGGCAAGATCTCGGGGAGCGCGAACGTGCCGGCGGGCGTGCCGTCGGTGATCCAGATTTCATTGCCTGTCGTGCCGGTATCGGCGACGAAGACAAGGGACCGGTCCATGCCGATTGCGAGGGCTGTCTGAAGACCTGAAAAGAAGGGGATTGGAATGCTGCTGCCAGGCCCAGGGTTGATGTCAGCCAACAACCACGTTCCCGCGGCCGTGCCGTCGGAGAACCACGGTTCCAAGCCATGCGTGCCGTCGTCCAGGTACAGGAGCACGCCATCCCCGGCAGCAAACATGCTCGGATCGGGAAGTACCGGCACGCTCCCGGCACCTCCCGGTGCCACGTCCATGAGGATATGGGTTCCGTTCGCGGTGCCATCACTCACCCAGGGCTCGACGCCATTGTTGATACCATCGAAACCACGAAACACAGCGCGATTGCCGAATGGAATGAGGCCCGACCCAACGCCCCCATTGCTACCCGGGTTGATGTCAAGAACCTGGCTCGTCCCTGCCGCCGTCCCGTCCGTCCGCCACAATTCGGAACCAGAGGCGTTCGTGATCGCCACGAAGAGCCACTGGCCGGCAAAGGGCGTGAACGAACCCGCACTGCTTCCGGATGGCGGATTCAGACTGGCAAGGAGCTGAACGTTGACACCATCTGTCCACCAGGGCTCGCCAGAGCAGGCCAAGCTACACGTGAATAGAGCAATCGAACCATTGCCACTCAGGCCCGAGGGGTGGGACGATGTGGAACCGGTCCACAAGTCCCGGAGCAAAATGGTCCCCGCGGCAGTTCCATCGGTGCGCCACAGTTCCCGGCCATGGAGGGCATCCGTGCCGCTCAACACCCAACCGCTGACCGTCTTTGCCATCCTGTCAGGGTTGCCCAGCGTGCCGCTGACCACGCTGTGCGCGGCCGTGACTGTGTTGTAGGACCATAGGCGGTTGGGGTTTGGCGGCGCTGCCTGCGCGGCACTCAGGAAAACTCGGCCATCCGCATGGCCAACTACCGATGGGTAGGAACTCACATTGCCGGGGACCATGTCCAACAGCAGCGCGCCTCCCGACCTATCCAGGCGAAAAAGCTCTTCGCCATGAACGCCATCGTCGGCAGCCAGCAGGAGCCCGCCACGTCCATCGCCCACCAAGGACCGAGCAGATCCCAACGGACCGGGCCGGCTCTCGAACACCATGCCCTGGCTGAGAACGTAGGGAGTCAGGCAGCAGACACCAACCGCTCGAAGAGTGATCATCACCACCCTCCATCCGATGTTTCACGATTTGTGTTGCTCCAAGCACCCCTTGGAGGAGTGGCTGGCACATACGCGGTAGGGCGACTCCAGAGATTCGAAGCAGAGGCAAGCGAGCTGGATGCGGAATAATTCCCGCTAGTCAGGTGATTAGTGTCGGACCAAAAACTCGGAGACGGAACCGTCGCGTTGGCACCAAAAGTGATACCACCCCCGCCAGATGCCACCTCGAAGTGATTATGTGATGCGCTGACGGAAAACGAGCCGCTTGACAGGAGCGCTGCCTTCTGAAAGCCACAATCGTGAACCTCGAAGTGATTATAGCTGAAATTCGAGGCGACCTCGAACAACCAGATGCCAGCCGCTGTGACGTGGCGCAACAGGACGTGCTCGAGGCCGCCCGTGTTGTTGTCAGTTTCAAATTTCGAGTTAGAATCTGTCGGCAAGCCCAGCGTAACATTCACAAACGCGCAACGTGCCAGATTGCGGTTCTTCGCAAAAATGCCTTGGGAACCTCCAATGTCATGGACACGCACGTTGGAGAACATGTAGTTCACGGGGTTCGTGTTCACGTGCAAGATGTCTGGGTGATTGACTTCTTCGTAGATCGCCCCATCAGAGATTCGGGCCACTCGGATCTGGATCGAATCGGTCGGCGATCCCGCGACGCCTCCGTCAAAAGCAAGGTCCACGTAAGGCAGCCCGCCTGTGGCCCCTGTGCTTAGAACCATGAAGGTGCCGCTGTTGTCGTCAGTCGATGCGCCAGTCGCCGCGGTGATTTTGATGCCCCAGGTCACCTGGTTGATGAGTTGGGCTGCCGCGGAAGTGAAGGCGGGTACACTTGTGTTGCCCGCCGTGACCCTTAGCACGCCCGCGGCCGGCACTGAGAAGTCGAATAGATCATCGATGGGTTCGAACCATCCGGCCACACCTGACTTATACCTCTGGGTCTTAATGCACACATTGCAAACACCTTGGTTGTCGCCCGTACACTGCGTCGCAATCGCAAGGAAGTTCTCGAGCCGACAGCCGCGCACCAGAGCCCAGCCGTGCCAGCCATTGACCACGTGGTGGCGGTAGCCACCTGTGACGTAGAGATAGTGTGTGTACTGAGCTCCGGCACCGGGGGCGTCCGTATCGAAGGCGCCGAGATGGTTCGAACTCGTGAACGTACCACGTTCTTCACAACCATCAAGCCAGATGTGCGTTGTCATGCTCGGTTGGTTGGCCACCACGATACCCTTCCCTTCGATCACCAGCTTCCTTACTCGCAGACGGAAGGTATTCGGATTCGAGGATGTGTTATTGATGCGCAGCCACGAACTTGAGTCCTCCTGCCGAGTGACAATCACGCTGCCTGCACTCGCACCTGGATCCGGAGCGATCGTCAACCAGTAGTCCCCGCTCGTCGTAATCGCCGGTCGATTGTTCCCACCCCGCGCCCAAAGATGCGCGCCAGCCGTCAGGTAGACCGTCGCGCCTCCTGCGTCGCTGTTCGTGCAGGCCAGTTCGCATGCCTTCTGGATGCTCAAGACAGGTGCCGCCTGCGTACCTGCGTTGGTGTCGAGCCCCGTCGGTGAGCACCAGATCACCTTCGTCGACGGCGGATTCGCGCCATTCTTGTGGTTGTAAATCGTGAGCGGGGGGAGAGTGAACGTGGCCCCCTGCGTCGGGGTGACGGACGCCTCCACCGTGATCACGCCCGCCGTCAACGTCATGGGTACCTCGTAGCCAAACGCCCAGATAGGCGCTGGACCCGTGCCGTCCCAGGGATGTGTTCCCGCGCCCGTCTGAATGGGAAGAGGATCATTGACGTCGGTGTCGTTCGGCTTCCACAAGGCTCGCGTCGTGATCGAGTATGCATTCTCGCTTGAGTTTGACTCGGTCACCGTGAAGTCGACACTCGCGATCTCGTTGACGCCACTTCCTGAGTCGCGCGCGAACTTGTGATATGCCTCCACGATGAGACGAACAGTATCGGCTGATGAGGTCCGGCGGATCCCCGTCATAGTTCTCCACTGCGCGATTGGCGTTGCCATGCCCAGAACGGTAAGCAATTACGCCCCCCCCGCAAGCCCCTGCGGCGGTTCAGGAAGTCCGGTGGCGGCCCCGTGGAACAACACACAGGATGCGGAGACTCACCCTGGACTGGTCAGGTGCGACAAGGCCCCCATCCCGCACGGAGTCCTTTCGGCAGCAAGTCGAGTAGGACGCCGCCGAGGGCGTCAGCGGGGATCGCCGAGGAAACTCAGCGATCTACCCGCATGCACGAGCCGCGTAGCCGCGGCTACTTCTTGCCGCCCTTCCGCTCCAGCTCGTCCGCGAGCTTGCCAGCGCCGTAGATCTTGCGCAGCGCCTCGACAATGATCGCCGGATGCACGGACACCGTGCGCGACACTTCGTCATCAAACACGTAGTTGTTGCCGAGCATCTCGATGTTGCCGTCGAAGATCAGGCCGACCACGTTCTGGTCCTTGTCGATCATCGGCGAACCCGAATTGCCGCCGATGATGTCGCACGTGGCGACGAAGTTGAACGGCGTCTTCAGGTCGAGCTTCTTCTCGGCATCGAGCCAGGCCTGCGGCAGATCAAACGGGTGCACCCCACCAAACTCGTGGTGGCGCGCAAACAGGCCGTAGAGCGACGTGAAGTACGGCGCCAGCGTGCCATTCATCGCGTAACCCTTCACGACGCCGTCGCTGATGCGCAGCGACATCGTCGCGTCCGGCGGGATCGACGTGCCGTAGACCGCGAAGCAGGCTTCGCCGATGCGTTTCTGCTGCTCGCCTTCTTCCTTCTGCAGCTCCATGAGCTTGCTGCGGTTGCCGGTCGCTTCGATCTTTGCCTTCTGCAGCTCCGCGATCTTGTCCCACGCGTCGCCGTACTTCTGCTGCAGCTCGTCGTTCTTGGCGACGGCCGCGCGCAGTTCACTCTCGGCCTTCTGCTTGATCGCCAGGATGCGCGGGTTCTGCAGGCCGTCGTAGTAGCCCTGCATCGCCTTGCGCTGGTTCTCGATCTGCAGGATGCGCGCCCGCAGCTCCTTCTCCTTCGCCGGGCTCTCCTTGGCGTCGACGTTCATCTTGTCGAGCATCTGATGGATCGCCTTCAGCTGCCCCGGATAGAAGTAGTCGCGCAGGTATTCGCACTGCGCATAGGTCTGCAGACGTCCCGTGCGGCCCGGATTGCCCGTCACAAACACGAGGTCGCCTTCCTTGGCGCCTTCGGTCTTCCACGCAAAGCAGTGTTTGCTCGTATCGGCGGGCTGGTCGTTTTCGTAGGCGCGCAGGAACGTGAAGTCGAGGCCCCAACGCGGGAAGCAGAAGTTGTCCGGGTCGCCGCCGAAGTGCGCGCTCTGGCCGTGCGGCGCACAGACGAGGCGAAGGTCGGAGTAGACCTTGAAGCTGTAGAGCTGGTAGTTGCCACCCTGGTAGAGCGCGATCACCTGGTGCAGCAGGTCCGGCTGCTGCTTCTTCGCTTCGGCGAGCACCGCGGGCGAACCGTGTTCGGCCACGTCCTTGGTGACGTCGCGCTGGCTCACGAGCTGGGAGACCACGCCGCCGGGGATCTTGATCTCCTTCTCGTAGGCACCGGCGTAGTAGCCGTCCTTGAGCCAGTCGTTCTCACCCTGCACGGCGACGAGGAAGTCGCGCGAGCAGTGGTGGTTGGTCATGATGAGGCCGTGCGGCGTCACGAACGACGCCGAGCAGAACCACGCGTAGCCGTCCGGACGCGCTTCGTCCTTGCGGCCCAGGCGCAGCGACGACATGCGCGCATGGTCGAGCCATTCCTGGGTCGGCTGCCAGTCGTAGGCCTGCTGGAACCAGCCCAGCGGGGCGGCCTCGAACGTCCACATGCGGCCCAACTCCTTGTGGGCTTGGGCGGACAGCGGGGTGGCGGCGGCGGCGCCGAGGAATAGCGCGCCGAGCGCGCGCGCGAGGAGGGATCGCCGCTTGGGGGCGACGGGAGCGAGGGTCGTTTGCATGCCTGGATGTGGTTTCGAACCGGGGCGAGTCTACGTTCCTGCCGCGCGCGGCGCGAAATGAGCCCGCCGATTTCCCGTCTCCCCCATGCGATCGAGGCCCCACCCACCTTCGCCCTACAGCCCACCCATACCTCGCCCAAACCTGGGCTAGAGTCCTGCGCCATGGACTCTGGAGCACTGGACTGGGCGTCTTGCAACGACCCGATCGACGTTCTGCTCGGCGAACACCGCACGATCCTGCAGGTGCTCGACGAGGTCGAACGCGAAAGTCGGCGGTTGGAGGCGAATGCGGCCCTGCGCGAGTCGTTCTGGCAGGATCTACTCCGCTTCACGGACGTCTTTGACGCCGGGCTGCACCACCAGAAGGAAGAGCAGCTGCTGTTCCCGGCCCTCGAAGGGGCGGGGCTGTCGGCCACCCAGGGACCAACCGCCGTGCTGCGCGACGAGCACCTGCGTTCGAAGTTCTGGCGCGACCGCATCGAGATGGCCCTGCGGCAGCGCGACCGTTCGCGCCTGCTCGCCGCGGCGGGCAGCTACATCGACCTCATGCGCGCCCACGTGATCAAGGAGAACCAGATCCTGTTCCCGCTGTCGCGGCGCCTGCTGGCCGGGGCCGAACTTGAACGCCTGCACCGCGAATTCCGGCTGCTGTCGGCGGACCAGCGTATCTCGTACTGGTTGCGGCACCCGTACGAGCACGCGGCGGGCGCTTAGTTCTTCGACGACGCAACGACCACGGCCTGCGAACCAGCCCAACCAGCCCGAGGCGACGCTAATCGCTTGCACCGATTGAAGTGAAGCTGGCTCGTGCGATGGTCAGGCTCAGAACGCCATTGGGGCCGCCACGAACAACATCCGCATCGGCGTCGCCCTGCCCATCATCCTCCCAGAAACACACGGGGCAGATACACCAAGCACCGCGCTCGCTCAGCGTGAGGTAGCGGCAACAGGGACACGCCAGCTTCTGATTTTTGTTACCGCTCACTGGCCCAGTATAATGGTTTGGGCATTGAGCCGCGAGCGCCGCTGCGGCCCTGAGGCTGCGGCCACCGTGGGAACATCTTCACTTTGCATGACAAAGCCCTGGGACCACTGGGGCCATGATTATGCAAGCCCCTCGGCAAACCCCTCAGCAAGGCTCTGGCCCTACCGCGCTCCCGCCGCCGCGACAGCCACCACGAACGCACGCACCCCCGCCCGCAGCGCCGGCACTGCATCCGGCCAGTACTTCGCGCTGTGCAGCGGCGGCAGTTCGCCGCGCGCCTCGAGTTCGCGCAGACGGTCCGCAGCCACCGTGCCGAGCCGGAACTGCACGAGCGGGATCTGCTCGCCTTCGAGCCGGCCGAAGTCCTCCGCGGTCATCGACGGCGGGTAATCCTTCACGTTGTCCGCACCAAACGCCTCGGCAAACGCCGTGTGCAGGTCCTTGGCCAACGCCACATCGTTGCGCAGCACGGGCGTGAACTCACTCCACTCGATCTTCGGCATCGGCGCGCCGGCCGACGCCGCGACGGCCTTCGCCTTGCGTTCGATCGCTTCGAGCATGCGCTTGCGAACCACATCCGTGTAACTGCGCACCGTGAGCTGCAGGTGGCACTGGTCGGGCACGATATTGTGTTTGTTGCCACCCTGGATCGAACCGACCGTGATCACGGCTGCCTGCGTCGGATCGATCTCGCGCGACACGATCGTCTGCAGGTCCATCACGAGGTGCGCCCCCTGCACGATCGGATCGATCGTCAGATGCGGCGCGGCTCCGTGCCCACCTTTGCCGAACATCGTGATATCGCAGCTGTCGACGTTCGCCATGGCGGGCCCCGCACAGATGCCGATCTGGCCCACCGCGAGGTTGTGCGCGGTATGCAACGACAAGGCCCACTGCGGCCGCGGAAAACGCGTGAGCAGGCCATCGGCGATCATGCGATTCATGCCGCCCGAACGTTCTTCGGCGGGTTGTAGCTGGAATACCAAGGTGCCGCGCAACGTCTCACGATGCCGTGCAAACCATGCCGCGGCCCCGAGCAGACACGTCATATGCAGGTCGTGGCCACACGCGTGCATGACCCCGATCGCGCGTCCGTCGGCGCTTTCGGCGCGCACGACCGAAGCGTACGGCAGGCCCGTTTCCTCCGCGATCGGCAGCGCATCCATGTCGGCGCGCAACAGGCCTACGGGCCCATCGCCACAGCGCAGCACCGCGACCACCCCCGTACCGCCGACGCCTTCGGTGACTTCCAGGCCGAGTTCGCGCAGCTCCTTCGCCATGCGGGCGGCGGTGTCCCGTTCGTGGAACGAGAGTTCCGGATGCTGGTGCAGGTGCTGGTAGAGCGCCGTGAGCCGGGTCGCCTCGGTGTCGAGCCAGCGCGACAACTCGTCGGACTTCTGCATGCCCGCTTGTTGGGCATTCGCAAACGAACCAAGGGCAGCGAGAAGCGCACCGGCGATGAAGGCACCACGCATCGCACCAGTGTGCACATTGGCAGGAGCCGCGCCAATTCCCTTCGTCGCGAACTGCCAGGCACCGCGAGAACCCCACGAACCCGACCACCCGACTTGCCCCCGGCACGATGAGCCCGCACACTTCCACCATGCTGCTGTCTGTCGCCGCGGACGAACGCGCTGCGTTGCAATTCGACGATCTGGCTTCGGCGCTCGATGCTGGATTGTCCGTGGACTCCCTGGGTGGCAGTCCGGCCGGCGGCGAACGCGCCGTGCACGACCTGCTGCGCGCGCGCGGCGTCAAACTCTCCACCACCGAAGACGCCGTGCTGCTGGCCGCGTGGCGCGCGGGCCGCATCACGGTAGGACTTCGCAATCGCGCTGAGCAGCGCCGCGAACGTGCGGTGGCGGCTCGTGAAGTGTGGCGGGGCCTTCGTTACCCGCTCTTCCTGCTCGTGTTCCTCACCATAGCGAGCCTCATCGTCGGCTCGATTCTCGGCAACTTCACGCTGTTCTACGCCGTGCTCGCCTTGGACGGCACCCTCGCCGCGGCGATCTGGTTCGTGCGCCGCGGGGTTCGTTCGGGCAGCGAACGGTGGTTGCGCGTGCCCTTTCTCGGCGGCCTGCTGCAGGACCTCGGCGAACTGCCGTACCTGGAGACGCTGCACGCGATGTATGGGGCAGGGGTGCCGTTGCTCGCCGCCCACGAAGCCGCCGTCGGGGCCGTGCCCGTGCTCGGCGTACAGCAGCGTTTGCGCATCGCCCACCGCCAACTCGGCGAAGGCCGTTCGCTCACCGAAGCGCTGCAGGCCGCGGTCGCGCTCAACCCCGAGACCCGCAGCCTGCTGGCCACCGGCGAGAAGTCGGGCCAGCTCGAAGAGACCCTGCACAAAGCCCTGCGCCGGCGGCGCGACGTCGTGGCCCGCGGCATCAGCGACAGCACCCGGTGGGCTGGCGTCGTCGCCTACGGGATCGCCATCTGCGGTGCCGTCTATTACATCTGGTGGATCTACGCGACGACCCTCGGCAAGGCCATGGGGGCCATCCACTGACCCCCTGAGGGCTGGTTGTCTGGCCCTCCGACCGCGCTTCCCGGAGGTTCGGCCCAGGCGGAGGCGCGCAAACTCCCCCGCGGAATGGGTTCCGTCCCTTACACTCGCGCCCTGGCATGGTTCCAAGAGGCACCAACATGGACCAGCGAGTGGGCGAACAACCGCGAGCGAGCTCGATCACCGAGGTAGAGCGCCATTGGCTCTCGCTGTGCCAGAACGGGGACACCAGCGCCTTCCAGCCGCTGCTGCGCCCCCACCTTGCCGGCCTGCTGGCCCTCGCGCGGCGCCATTGCCGCGACCCACATTGGGCGGAGGACCTTGTCCAGGAGACCCTGGTCCGCGCCTACCAGGCCTTGCCGGCCTTCCGCGGCGACTCCGCGCTGCGCACGTGGCTGTTCCGCATCCTCGTGCGCCTCGCCGCCGAACCCAAACGCTGGCAGCGGGGTTCTGCCGGTTGTGGCCAGTCGCTCGCCGAGATCGACGTGCCCGACCACCTCGATGCAGTCGCCGAACATGACGCCATGGCGCGCGAGCTGCAGGACCGCCTCGACGAGGCGATGGAACGACTCACCGTTCGCCAGCGTACGGCCCTGCACCTGCGCGCCGTCGAAGGCCTCGACTACGCCGCCATCGCCGTCGTGCTGCAATGCACGCCGGTGGCCGCGCGCATGCACGTTCTCGAGGCGCGCCGCAAGGTCATGGCCCGTGTGCAGGAGCACCTGGACCCATGAACGATCGTTCTAGCAGCTGCGCGCGAACCGACGCGGTGCTCGCCATCTACCTCGACGGGGATGTCGACATGGACGCCAGCGGCTTCGAGTTTGCGTGCGTCGAGACGCTGACGCTGCATCTGCGCGAATGCCGCACCTGCCAGCGCGAGCTGCAGCGCGCGCGACGGCTCGACGCGATGCTCGCCGAGAATGCGGGTCGCACGATCGCGAGCCACGCCAACGCGCAGGGCCAGCTCGACGAATTGGCCTCGCGTTGTTTTGCCACCGCGGTGGCGCGCCTCGAAGCGGAACGGGCAATGCCTGCCGAAGTTCTGCCGAGCCATGCACGGCTGCCCGTTTCACGGCTGCGCGATGTGCAGGCGTTTGTCTCACTGAGGAATGGGGTGCGCCAGCACGCACCTCTGCTCGCCGCTGGCATCGGTGGTCTGGCCCTCATGCTCGCCGCATGGTGGTCGGGGCCCCGTAATGCCTACAGCGTTGCGGAGTCCGCGCACAAGGTCGCCGGACCGCTGGCGGACCACCCGACGGCGAACCTGACAACGGTGCCTCCAGCGGCCCCTTCGACGACACCGCCCGCGGCCCCGAGTTCGGTGCCGGCCGAGAATCGTGTTGCTAGCAGCAGTGCCCCAGGTGCCATCGTCGTCGCCCGCGGGACTTCGCGCCGTCCCCCAACTGCGCCCCCCACCCAGACCGACCCACTGCAACTGCTGCAGCGCCTGGCGGATGCCAACGCGCCGACCGCGGATCGGCTCGCGAGCACGAAACAGCTGCTGCAGGCCCTGCGCGCTGGCGCTGGCAACGGCCAGGTCCTGTTCCCTGCGCTGATCGACACCCTCGCGGCCGGAGAAGTCTCCGGACCTGGCCGGGTCTGGGCTGCACCGTTGGGCGCCATGGCGGCCATTCACGGGGAAGTGCGCGACGACGCCTGGTTCGTGGCGCAGCTTGGCGCGACCCTGCAGCGCCTCGATCGCCCCAAAGTGACGCCAGGCCTGCACGACCTGGCCGCCGTCACGGTGGCCGCGCGACTCGGCGGGCGCGAACTCGATGCCAGCCTGCTGCGCGCGGTGCGGCGTCACGCGACGCTCGGGCCTTTGGTGGCCGCAGCGGTTCGCTCCAACCTGCGCGCGCAAGGTGCTGGCACCCTGCTGCTCGACGCGTGGAGCGAACGGGCCGAACGCAGTGCAGAGGCCGAGGACGAGTTCGCCGCGCAAGCCTGGTTTGTCGGGCAACCCGAGCGCGTCTTCGAAGAAGTGCGCGCCGAGTTGCAGGCGGCGCGCTCCTCGCCGCGGCGCATTCGCTGTTTGCTGGCCCTCGCGCACTCGCCGACCGCCGCGTGCCTCGACGTGCTCGTGGCGTGGACCGCGGCCGGGTGTCGCGCCGAGGCCTACGCCGCGGCGTTTGCGCTGGCCCAGCTGCCTTCCCGCTGGTTGCGCGGCCTCACCGAGCGCGCCAATCAGGAGCACGACGCGTTCTTGCTGCGCGCGGCGCTGGCCCGCGCCGGCCTCCGCGAAGCGGCGCCGTGGCTCGACTCGCTGTCGCTCTCAGCCCGCGAACGGGAACTGCTGCGCGATGCCGACTTCGCGCAGTTCCCCGCCGTCGCCAACTGGTTTCGCGATCGCGGCGGCCTCGGCGACTGAGCGCCTGACGCCTCCCTCAGCCTTCCCCCTAACGCTTCCTCGATGAGGATTCCCGCATGCTCTCTGTACTGCTGACTGCTGCCCTTCTGCCGCTACCACAATCCCCCGAGAACACCGTCTTCGAAACGCTCTCGGTGCAGAACCTCTGCGCGGCCCACAATCCCATTACGCCCCCCATCTGGGGCAGCATGCTGACCTATCCTTCCCTCGAGGGAGATGACGGTCGCCGCCCCGATCTGCTGGAGGTGCGCAACGAAGGCAACCTGCTACAACCAGATTCCATCGTCGATCTGCTGCACCACCTGCATACCGCAGCCTTCGATGACGGCAGCCTGCGTATCGAGTCTCGCGACGCGGACCTCCTGGTCTTCGGCGATACCAATACGATCACCAAGGTGCGCGAAGAGCTGCGTGAACTCGGTCTGGTGGTCACCCGCCCGCTGCAGATCGAAGTAGCCCTGTGGGCCGCGGGCAGCACACCGCTCGCCCACGGCATCCTCGGCCCCACGGAGTATGCGCAATTCGCGGAGCAGCACCGCATGCTGTGGCGCAGCCGCGCCGAGACCACCAACTCGCGCCCCGTCGCCCTCGACCAGCAGCGCTGGACCCGCTACCTGCGCGACGTCGACGTCGAGGTGGCCCAGAAGGCGAAGATCGCCAATCCCGTCACGGATGCGTTCTCGGAAGGTGGCCGCGTCGTGGTCGTGCCGCATACGTTGGCTGGCGGTGATGACCTCGTGCTCTACACGCAGTTTGGCCTTGCCGAACGCCGCGGCGAAGTCGCCCACGTGGCCACCGGGGTGCCCGAGCAGCCCGACCTCGAGATCCCGACCCTGGAGACCGTCTACGGCGCGTGTTCTGGCCACATCAAGAATGGCGGCGCCCTCGCCATCACGATGACCGGCGCGGCGGGCAGCGGCGGCAACCGCATTCTCACCATCCGGGCCACCAGCAAAGTGCCGCCGGCCACCGCCAACCTGCAAGGCCTCGGCATCTACCCGATCGGTGCGCTCTGCTCGCAGGGCCTCACCCAGATGCTGACGCCCCCCGATCCCTACCCCGTGATCGGCGATCGCAAGCCGGTGGCCGAGGAGATCACCAACGAATCGCCCGGGTACGGTGCGATGACCGCGGATGCACTGCTCTACCTGCTCGAATCGGCGCTCGGCCCCGACGTGGGCGAGAACTTCCAGATGCGCGAACAGGGTGGGTTCCTGTTCGTCTTCGCCGAAGCGACGCGGCTCGCCCGCATCGAAGCGGTGCTGCGCTCGCTGCAGGAACGTTGCCTGCGTACGGTGACGATCCACCACCAAGGACGGCTGGCCGCGAGCCCCGGCGGCGCGGAGTCTGGCGGCATCCTGCACAACCTCACCTTCCCCACCCTGATCGGGCGCTACGGAACGCTCTGCCGCCAGCTCGAGACCAACATCGTGCGCGACTGCTATTCCGAGATCGCCCAGGACGCGGCAACGACCAATCCGGAAGTAGCGGGGCTGCAGTTTGGCAATTGGGTGCGCGTCCGCACGAGCCCACTCGATCCACTCGTCCACCTCGACCTGCAGGCCCAGAGCGCCCAGGGTGAGATCCCCGCGATCCGCCGCCTGAGCCCCGCGGGCGCCCTCATGCCACCCTCGGTGGCATCGACGCGTGCGGCCCACAATGGCGCCATCGCGAACGGCCGCCCCATCGACCACGGCGATGGCCCGATCGTTCGCAACGATGGTGCCTTGTGTCGTTCCGATCTCGTGACAATAGTGACGTGGTGACTGCGGCTCTTTTGCAGAAGCTGGAAATGGTCTGCCCTCTGGCCGTGACCAGACTGCGACAAGCCGCTACAAACTGTTCATGCGGCTTGGCCTGACACAATCCCTGCGCACCGAACAGCGACTCATCCAGTCGCCGCAGATGATCCAGGCGATGCAGGTCCTTCAGATGCCCTTGATGGAGCTGAAGGACCAGGTCGACCAGGAACTCCAGGAGAACGTCTTCCTCGAACGCAAGGACGAGGCCGAGCGCACCGAGGCCGCCGCCGCGCCCGAGCCGCAGCCCGTCGAAGATCGCCTGCAGCGCGAGTTCTCGCAGGAGATCGAACAACTCGAAGCCCGCCTCGAGCCCAACTGGCAGAAGCGCCAGGGCAGCTACTCCGGCGACGACGAAGACAAGAAGCTCGAAGCGCTCAACAACACGCCCGGCCGTTCGACCTCGCTGCCGGAGTACCTGATGACGCAGGTGCGCACGCAGGAATACGACCCCGAACTGATCCGCGTCGTCGAACACGTCGTCTACTCGCTCGACGAAGACGGCCGCCTCACCGACACCGCCGAACAGATCGCGCAGCGCCTGCTCGTGCCGCTGCCGTTGTGCGAAGAAGCCATCGAGGTCGTGCGCGATCTCGAGCCCGTCGGGGTCGGCGCGCGCGACCTGCGCGACTGCCTGCTCATGCAGCTCGACCACCTGGTCTTCGTGCGGCCGCTGACCCGCCTCATCGTCGATCGCCATCTCGACGACCTGGCGATGAACAAGCTGCCCAAGATCGCGAAGGAAACCAACGCGAGCACCGACGAGATCAAGGAGAGCTGGGAGTTCCTGCGCACGCACTGCAATCCGCACCCGGGCTCGGAGTTCACGGGGCCCACTTCGAGCGGCGTCATTCCGGACGTGTTCGTCGAGGAAGTCGATGGCAAGTTCGAGGTGAAGACGCAGCGCGGCTCGGTGCCAGAGCTCTCGATCTCGCCGCACTATCGCAGCCTGCTGCAAGAGGCGAAGAGCGACCCGAAGATCTACGAGTACCTGCGCCGCAAGATCGAGGCGGCGAAGTGGTTCATCGAAGCCGTGCACCAGCGCCAGAACACGATCGAACGGGTGGCCAACGAGATCGTGCGCCGCCAGGAAGGATTCCTGCGCCACGGCGTGCAGCACTTGAAGCCGATGAAGATGCAGGACATCGCCGATGCGGTGCACGTGCACATCTCCACGGTGAGCCGCGCCGCGTCGGGCAAGTACATCCAGACGCCGCAGGGCATCTTCGACATGAAGCGACTCTTCAGCAGCGGCACGTTGTCCGACCAGGGCGACATGGTGAGCCAGCAGGCTGTGAAGGACACGCTGAAGCAGATCGTCGACGCCGAAGACAAGGACAACCCACTGTCCGACGACCAGCTCGTCGAAGAGCTCGGCAAACGCGGCGTGCACATCGCGCGGCGCACGGTCACGAAGTACCGCAAAGCGCTCGGCATCGACTCCAGCACGCGGCGCAAGCAGTTTTGAGCGGACGCGCAGCGCCGCCCGGACTTCAGGTGACCTTGATCACCGTGATCGAGACGTCGTCGTCGTAGTTGTCGCGCCCCGTGAACTCCGCCAGGGACCGGCGCGCGGCCTGCAACAGCACCTCCGCACCTTCGTCGGCATGCTGCCGCAACAACGCCTCGAGCCGCTCTTCGCCGAACATGTCGAGGTTGCCGTCGGTGGCTTCGGTGATGCCATCGGTGTAGAGCATCAGCACATCGCCAGCTTCGAGCTGCAGGTCCTGCAAGTCGTATTCGGCCCGTTCCAGGAACCCGAGCGGCGGGCCGTGCGAGTCGATGCGCTCGACCTTGCCCGAGGCCTTGCGGAACAGCATGACGGGGTTGTGCCCAGCACTGCTGATGCAGAGCCGGCGCGTCTCCCGCTCGATGCGCAGCATCACCGCTGTGATGAACATGCCCGTCGCGCCGACTTCGTGCACCACTTCGCAGTTCAGCGACGACGCGAGATCGTTCGGCTCCATCCACGGCGCATCGGCGCGGTAGGTGGAGCGGAACGAACTCATGAGCAACGCTGAGTTGATGCCGTGGCCCGACGCATCGGCAACCACGGCATAGATGTCGCCGAGGTCCGAGGTCAGCAGGTCGAGATAGTCACCGCCGATGCTCTGGGCCGCGATCGAACACCAGGCAAACGTGTATTCCTCGGTCGCCGGCGCATGCGTCGGCAACAGCCGCTTCTGGATCGTCTCGGCAATCTGCAATTCCTTCGCGATCGAGCGGTTCCTGGCCGTCAACGCTTCGAGCCGCAGACGGTGCAACAACGCGGCGCCCAGTTGGCCAAGGCTCTGCACGCGCCCGAGATGGTCGCGTGCATTCGCCACATCGATCGCCGCGTTGAACAGGATGCACAACCCGGCTTCGACACCGTGGTAGCGCAGCGGCAACACGACGATGTTGTGCAGGATCGGTGGCACGCACTCCGGCGCCAGCATGGCCATGCCGCCGTCGGCGTCGCGTTCGACGACCTGCGTCGGCGCGCCCACGAGAACTTCGGGCCACTGACAACCGTCCTTGCCGTGGAACGTGCCAAGCAGACTGTCCGGGATGCCAAGCGCCTGCTCCAGCGCCAGTCCGGAGGCCGGATTGCCGACTTCGCGCAGCACGTAGAGCGCCCCCGCAGTGGCCTGCACCATCGTCGTGGCGAGGTTCAGCAACCGCGCCATCACGGCTTCGGGATCTTCTTCCTGGAAGAGCACGATGCCTTCCTCGAGCGCCTGCAAACTCGCGCAGTAGTGCTCGGTCGCCTGGCGCGATTCCTCATTCAAGGTCAGGTTGACGAGCGCAGCGCCGTAGTGGGCCAGGATGGCACCGAGCACCAGACGGTCCTGCTCGGCAATCGGCGCGCCGACCAACAACACGCCAAGCACGTGGCTGCGATACCGGATCGGCAACTGCTGTGCAGCCGGCAACGGCCAGTCGGCGGGTGCCACCTTCTGCCCCGCCTGCAACGGACAGCCATCCCCCAGCACGACCTGCACGCGGTGCATCTCCTTGCCATCCGCGGCCACGCAAAGGGCCATGGCGAGGTCTGGCTGCACCCGCTGCAATTCCAACCGCAGTTCCCGGTCGAGATCTTCCGGGGTGCGGCAGGCATGCAGTGAGGCCAGAGCGATGGCCTCCGTCCAGGGGTCAACGGTGCGAACGGACACTTGGAAGGCTCAGCTGCCCAGGTTGGCCAAGGAAGAGACGGCTTCATCCATGGCCGCGGCGAGTTCATCGCGCAACGTGGCCCAGGAATCCGCAGTGAGACCAAGCACGGCAAGGTCCGCGGGCTGCACGGCGCCCTTCGGCGCCCGCTCCGGCAGGTAACCAATGCCACGCTCATGGGCGATCGCGTCCGCCAACCGCACCACGGCGACCGAAGGCTGCGACGTCTGCACGCCGTCATCGTGGTGAGCCTTGATGACCTCCTGGATCTCCTGGCTCAGATTCCACTTCGCCGTCACGAGAGCGCCCGCTTCCGTATGGTCAAGCCCAACCGCCGTCCGCTCATAGGCAGCAATGGACGCCGCCGCGGCAGCACCACGCTGGTGCTCCGCGAGGTACGGCACCAGGACCAGCTTGCCGATATCGTGCAGCAACCCGCCCACAAACAACTGCTCCGCACTATCCGCCCCAAGCTTGCAGTGCCTCGCCAGCCGCTTCGAACCTGCCGCCACGCAGGCCGCATGCAACCACAGGCCCTTGGGTTCGTGCCCGTAGACCGTGTAGTCGCGTTGCAGGAACTTGGCCGTGCTGGTCGCCAGCACGAGGCTGCGCACGCCGCGGAAGCCGAGCACCATCACGGCGTCCTTGATCGTGCGAATCGGCCGATTCAGGCCGTAGAACGGTGAATTGACCATCGCCAGCATCTTGGCGACGAGGACCTGATCATTCTGCATCAAGGTCTCCAGGTCCTGCGGTTCCGTCTCCTGCTTGTTCAAGACAGCAAGCAGACGGACCACGAGGTCTGGTAGCGGCGGGATCAGATCGCTCTTGTGCAGGATCTCCCTGCGCGTCTTCTCCTGAAGGGCGAGTTGATTAAGGGTCGAATGGCTCATGGCGGTTTCAGGCGGATAGCTGCGTGCCAGCTGCGTGCAGGAGGACTTTCGACGAACCGGGCACCGGTTCTTGAAGTCTGCCGCCGCCCTAGGTCCCACCCACCCGGAACGCCCCCATGGCAAGGGGCGTTCGCGGCCGGAAGTTCGTAGGAGATTCTGCTGGGATATTGGGGGGAACCCTTAGGTGAATCCGGAGTACGGCGCCCGGAAAGGGCTCGCCACCGTCCGATTCCACGGCAACCGCCGAGTTGTGTCGCTGCAGTTCAAGACGTGCCGCGCCGCGGCCGATAGGCGCCGCATGATTCCCTGCTTCGTTGGCAACGGCGATTCCGCGTTGAGAGTCCACGCGCCGCCCGAGGCGACCCCGCCGATCGCTCCGTCGACCACCGAAGCGCCGCCGCGCAGCCACCGCCTGCACCGCCGACGCCGTCCGACCCGCTACCGCTTTGCACTCGATGTGCTGCTCGGCGCGATGTTGATGGTGCTGGTCCACCTCTTCGTCGTGCAGGTATCCGTCGTGAAGGGCAGCTCGATGGAGCCTTGCCTGCACGATGGCGACCGGCTCGTGGTCGATCGCGTCTCCTACAGCCTTGCCGAGGTGCAACGCGGCGATGTCGTCGTGCTGCGCTATCCGCGCAACCCATCGGTCGACTTCGTGAAGCGCGTGGTCGCGCTGCCGGGCGACGAAATCGCGATGCACGGTGGCACGCTCTATGTGAACGGCGCCGCGCACGATTCCTACGGCTGCATCCACGACCATCAGGAACTGCCGTCGCAGGTCGTGCCCGCCGGCAACTACTTCGTGCTCGGCGACAACCGCCCGATCAGCTGCGACTCGCGCGACTTCGGCCTCGTCGCGGCCGACCTGCTGAAGGGGCGCGTACGCGCCCGCTTCTGGCCGATCAGCAACGCGACCGTGTTCTGATCGTTCGCGGCAGGCTGCACGCCTGCGAGTGTGGTGCGCCAGAAATCTTGGGCACCACACTAGCGCCGCGAAGTCGTCATCGCCGTTGAGCCGCGCCGCCTGGCGGCGTCGGCTCCAACCCGGGCGGGCCGTGTTGCCAGTCCGCCGTACCTTAGTAGCGGTAGTGGCTGGGCTTGAACGGGCCGTCGGCCGACACGCCGAGGTACTCGGCCTGCTTCTTCGACAGCTTCGTGAGCTTGGCGCCGAGCTTGCCGAGGTGCAACCGCGCGACCTTCTCGTCGAGGTGCTTCGGCAGCGTGTAGACGCACTTGTCGTACTTCTTGTGGTTCAAGAAGAGCTCGATCTGCGCGATCACCTGGTTGCTGAAGCTGTTGCTCATGACGAAGCTCGGGTGGCCCGTCGCACAGCCGAGGTTCAACAGGCGGCCTTCGGCGAGGATGATCACGCCGTGGCCGTCTGGGAACAACCAACGGTCGGTCTGCGGCTTCACGATGTCACGCTTGATGCCCGGCACCTTGGCGAGGCCCGCCATGTCGATCTCGTTGTCGAAGTGACCGATGTTGCCAACGATCGCGTTGTTCTTCATGCGCTTCATGTGATCGGTGGTGATCACGTGGTAGCTGCCCGTGGCCGTGATGAAGATGTCGGCGTATTCGACGCAATCCTCGATCGTGAGGACCTGGTAGCCCTCCATCATCGCCTGCAGCGCGCAGATCGGATCGATCTCCGTGATGATGACGCGCGCGCCCTGGCCCTTCAGCGACTGCGCACAGCCCTTGCCCACGTCACCGTAGCCGCAGACAACTGCGACCTTGCCCGAGATCATGACGTCGGTGGCGCGCATGACGCCGTCGACGAGCGAGTGGCGGCAGCCATAGACGTTGTCGAACTTCGACTTCGTCACGCTGTCGTTTACGTTCATCGCCGGGAACGGCAGTTCGCCGTCCTTCTGGAGCTGGTAGAGGCGGTGCACGCCGGTCGTCGTCTCTTCCGAGACACCGAGCACGCAGGGCAGCATCTTGGTCCACTTGCCCGGGTTCTGCGCGATCGAGTTCTTGAGGCACTTGATGAGCTCGACCCAATCCTCGCCATCGTCCTTCTTCACGCCGGGGACCTTGCCAGCCTTCTCCCAGGCGGCGCCCTTCATGACCATCATCGTGGCGTCGCCGCCGTCATCGAGGATCATGTTCGGGCCATCGTGGCCGGGCCACGTGATCGCCTGCTCCGTGCACCACCAGTATTCTTCGAGGCTCTCACCCTTCCACGCGAAGACCGGCACACCCATCGGCTTCTCGACGGTGCCCTTCGGGCCCACCGCGATCGCCGCCGCGGCGTGATCCTGCGTGCTGAAGATGTTGCACGAGGCCCAGCGCACGTCGGCGCCGAGTTCGACGAGCGTCTCGATGAGCACGGCCGTCTGGATCGTCATGTGCAGCGAACCCGTGATGCGGGCGCCCTTCAGCGGCTGCTGCTTCTTGTATTCCGCGCGCAGCGCCATGAGGCCGGGCATCTCGACCTCGGCCATCTTGATCTCCTTGCGGCCGAACTCGGCGTCCGCGAGGTTGCGGACCTTGAAGTCGTTCGGGCCCAGGACCTTCGTTGCGGACTTGCCGGCGGGCTTGCCAGCGGACTTGCTCTTCGTCTTCGGGGTGTTGGTAGCGGTCATCGCTCTTTCTCTTGGTTTCGGGAACTACGTGGAAGTACGGGGGCTGGTCGCGAGCGGCTTCTGCCCGCGCACCAGGAACATCGGGAACTCGGCGGGCTCGCCAGCGGGCGTGGCCACGCGATACCGGTCGACGGCGACTTCGTGGTGCAGGTCGGTGAACCCCGCCCGCGCGAGCGCACCGAGCACCTGCTCGACCCGCAGGCCAAGGCGCAGGTCACCCATGGCGTCGCGCATCCACTCGGCTTCGTGCGGCAGCAGGTCGGAGACGACCACGCGGCCGCCCGGCCCCAGCACGCGGAACACTTCGCGCGCGGCCGCATCGTGATCCGCCAGGTGGTGCCAGACGAGGTTGGCAAACGCGGCTTGCACTTCGCCATCGCGCAGCGGCAGCGCATCGAGTTCCCCTTGGCGGAACGTGATGCGGTCCTGGGCCCCGCGCTGGCGCGCCGAGGCGAGCATGCGTTCGCTGTGGTCCACGGCGACGACGTGCGCACCCCGCTCAGCGAGCCAGGTCGCCAGGAAACCCGTGCCACAGCCGAGGTCGGCCACGGTCCCGCCGCACGGCCAGGCCTGCGCCAGCACCTCGGCGCGCAACGTGCCCACCGCGAACTCCTGGCCCACGGTGGCCCACTGGTCGGCGAGCTGGTCGTGCGCCTCGCGACTCTTCTTGCGGCGCTGGTCGAGCACCGCGGCCAAGGCCTTGCCGTCTGGTTCGCCTTCGGCACTCTCGAGCCAGGGCAGCACCGTCGCGGCAAAAAGCTGCGGCGTCAGCGGGCCATCGAGCCGCGGCTCGACGAGCGCGTGGAAGCTCCACGTGCCTTCGCGTCGGTCGCGCACGAGACCGGCGCGCTTGAGCAACGACAGGTGGTTGCTGATGCGACTCTGCTGCAGCCCGGTGATCGTGCCGAGTTCCTGCACCACGAGTTCCGCCCGCGACAGCAATGCGCAGAGCCGCAACCGGACGGGGTCCGAAAGCAGCTTCAGCGTCGTCTGCAGGGTCGCCAGCGCGCTTGCCATCGTTTGCATCAGTATATCACCACATCGTGATATTTCGAGGACCGGCATGAGCTGGATGCGGAAAAACCAGGCCGGGAGGCCATTGCACCGGTTGTGCGCGACCCCGGCGCCGCCATGATCCTTCGCCATGAACCTCGCCAAACTCGCACTGCTGTCCTCGGTCCTCACCTTCAGCGCCTGCGGCACCAAGACCGAAGCGGCCCAAACCCCGGCCAACCAGACCCCCGCCAACCAGACTCCAGCCGCTGGCACGCCGACGCCGGCTAACCCGACGGCTGGCACCCCCGCCGCCGGTACTCCGGTAGCCACGGCCCCCACGATGGCCGACCTGCCCAAGCTGCTCGAGACGATCACCGACGGCCCGACTGCGGAGCTGGCCAAGAGCAAGCTGGAAGCCCTCATCGCCACCCTGAAGAGCGCCAAGGACTCGGCGGCTTCCGGCAAGCTCGGTAGCGACCTCGGCAAGCTCGCGGGCGAAGCGGCGGCCAAGGCTGGCCTCGACATGAACGCGATCAAGACCGCGGCGATGAGCAAGGTGCAGAGCCTGCTCTCGATGGACAAGGTCAAGGCCGCCATTGGCCCGACGCTCGAACAACTGCTCGCGCTGCTGAAGTAGGCCGAGAACGAGCCGCGGGGAATCTGCGGAGTTCCTGTTCGGTCGGGAACGGAGCACACGCTCCGGATGGGCAGTGAGGTCACCTCGACCTCACGTCCATCCCCGACCACGGAAGTCCCATGCCCCGCGCATCTGCTCGTCCCGTCTGCCTTGCCGCTGCTCTCGCCGTCCTGCCAACCCTGCTCGTGGCGCAAACCACGGTCACCTTCCCAAGTGACCACGCCAATCTCGAAGGGCAGTACAGCTCCACGAACTTCCCGTATGCCTACGGAGTGAGCCGACTGCAGGCGGTCTACGAAGCCTGGGACCTCGGCATTGCGCCAGGCACGCCAATCACGCGCATCGGCGTTCGCCAGAATGGCACGCAGTCCGCCGTCACTCGCAGCGTGCAGGTCGAAGTCCGCATGGGCTACACGATGCACACGGCAGCGAACCTCGGCACCAACTTCGACAACAACTACGTCGGCGCCCCGCAGACGGTATTTGGCCCGGCCCTGTTCGCGCTGCCCCAACTGAACACCACGCAACCCGGCCAACAGGCGGTCTGGCTCAACCTCACGACGCCGTTCACCTACCAACCCGCCAACGGCAACCTCGTCATCGAGTGGCGCGTGATCGCCAACAACAACGGCAATGCGGCGTTCAGCTACCCGCTGGATCGCGCGACCTTCTACTGGCCAGTGACGGCGAGTTCGAGCCCAGGCTGTCCGCATTCGGGCAACGCCACGGCGACTCTGACCAGCAGCCCCGCGGCCGCGGGTTCCAACTGGTACATCGCCGTCAACTCCGCCCCGGCCAGCAGCTTCGTCTTCCTCGGCATCGACGTTGGCGGCACCTTGGTCCCGTCGTTCAGCCTGCAGCCATACGTCGCCGGCATCGATCCCGCCTGCGTGGGCACGGTAAACCCGCTGAACCTGAGCCTGGCGACCGCGCTCACGAACGCGCAGGGTTACTACCGCTGGACGGTCGCTGTGCCCAACAGCCTCTCGTTCAACAACCTCAGGATGGCGAGCCAGGCGTTGATCCCGGACTTCTTCGCCCCGGGCGGCGTCGTCACGAGCAACGGTGACCAGATCGAGTTTGGCATCGACCCCGCCCAGACCTTCCTCGTGAGCCAGGGCAACGTGAATGCCTCGACCGGGACCCTGTATGCAAACTACGGACTCGTCACCTTGTTCCAGTGACCCCCGATGCGGCATTCTGTGAAGCCCTTCATGACCGCCGCCGACCCGACGATCGAACTGCTGCAGCGCTGGCACGGTGGTGACCCCACCGCGCTGGCGAGCCTCGTCGAACTCGATCGCCCGTGGATCGAAGCCAAGGTGCGGCGGCTGCGCGGTTCCCTCGCCCAGCGTCACGGCGAGACGATGGACGACTTTCAGGACCTCATGCTGCGCGCGCTGCAGTACGCCCCGCGCTTCGTCTGCGCGAATCGCCGCCAGTTTCGTGGCCTGCTCGCGCGCATGATCAGCAACCTCATCACCGACAAGGTCCGCCGCGCGAACGGCGCCGAACTCGATCGCCCGATGGCGGACCTGAGCCAGAGTCACCTGACCTTGGGGCAGGCCGTGGCTTCCAGCACGAATCCCGCCGATGCTGCGGCGCGCCAGGACGACCTCGCCTGGATGCATCTCGGCATGCAGTTCCTGGACGACGAGGAGCGCGAACTCATCTGGCAGCGCCATTTCTGCGAACGCAACTTCGCCGACATCGCCGCCGATCTACAGAGTTCTGCCGATGCCGTGCGCATGCGCTTCCACCGCACGCTGCTGCGCCTCGCTACGCTGGTGCACCGGCTGCAACAGGGACAACTCGACGAGTTGCTGGCCTCCGACGGCGAGGCCTGAGCCGCGCGAAGCCGTGGTATCTGACCAGCGCGCCGCCGTCAGCGCGCCTTCGCAACGGCCTTGCGCAGGGTTGCCGTTGCCACGTCGAGTCCGGGCAACCCGTCGGCAACGAGTGCGTCGAGTTCCCCAAGACACGCCCGCACGCGCGCGGAATGCAGGCGGCTCTTGGCCAGGAGCGGGACCACCGCCTCGACGCGGGCCGCAAACGACCGGCTGGCCGCCTCGGCCTCCAAACGACGCCCCTGCGCCTGCCAACGCTGCATGCTCGCGAGGTCGAGCAGCAGACGCTCGGTCTGGCTCATGACGTTGTCGGCCTGGCCGAACAGCAGCTGCTCGGCGCGTTCCAGGGCTGGAACCGCCACCGCCCAATCCTGCTCCGCTGCCGCACTGGCACCAACCCCCCGCGCAATGCTGGCGAGATCCAGCCGGGCGTCGGCGTTGCTTTCGAGCCGTTGCCGAGCATCCGCATACGTCTGCTCGACCACCGCGGCGGCCCGCTGCCATGCCGCGCGGGCGCCTTCTTGCCGCAAGGTCGCCACCTGCGCCGCGCGCAGCAGGTGCTTGCAGTACTCGGCGCGCGCCCGCAGATCCTGCGGCGCATCCGCCACCAGTTGGGCATCGAGCTCCAGGGCCTCCGATAGCCGCGCGGCGGCCGCCTCGAGGTCGCCCGTCTCGCAGGAGAGCGTGCCTTCGTTGTAGAGCAATGTCGCTTGCCCGCGGCGCCACCGGGCGTCGTCGGGCGAGCGACGCAGCAGTTCGATGCCGTGCAACCGCGCCGTCGCCCAGGCCTGCCGCGCCTCCTCATCCTGCGCGCGGTTGGCAAACAAGGCGCCGAGGCTGTTCGCCGACCGCCACGCCAGATCGCGTGCACTCGAATCCAGGGGATCCGCCACCAGGCATGCCTCCAGCCCCACCAACGCCGCGCGATACTGCTCCGCCGCCCGGGCGGGGTCCTCGCGGCGAATGGCCTGGGCCAGCCGGTAACGCGTCTGGGCCAGCCGTTCCTGGTTGCCGAGCAGGCTGGGATCCTGCGCCACCATCTCTTCCATGAGTTCGACGGCGCGCTGCAACTGCGACGTGTCGGTGGCCTCCCCCTGCCGCAACAGCAGGGACGCTTCGGCACCGAGCACCGTGGCGAGGTTGCTGCGGTCCGTCGTCGCGAGCGGAAACGTCGCCACGAGTTTCTCAAACAGCGTGCGCGCTTCGGTGTACGCCACCGCCGCGTCCTCGACCTGATCCCGCGAGGCCTGCAACACCCCGAACGCGAGCCGGTTCAAAGCCAACGACGAACGGATATCGCGGTCGTGCGGCTGGCCAGCGAGCAGCAGTCGCATATCCTGTTCCGCCGTGCGCAGGTCGTTGGCCGCCCCCTCCAGGTCCATCTGGGCCCGGCGCAAGCGCGCGCGCTGGCCCAGCAGTCGATTGCGCTCGAGGCGGAAGGCCAGATCGTCGACTGCGGGGATCGCCAGACCAGCCTCGATCCTGGCTGCCGCCTCGACCAGGTCGCCGCGATCCTGCAGACTGCCGGCGAGGTTGCGCAGACTCGTCGACAAGGTGACCGCCTCAAACACGGACAAGGAACGCCGCGCGAGGATCCCCTGCAACGTCTCGATGACCGCCCGGAACTCCGCCGCGGCGGCCTCCGCATCCCCGCGTCCCACGGCAATCTGCGCGCTCGTGAGGCGAGCCCGCGCGAGCCAGACGCGCTCCTCGTCCCCGGCGGCGGCCGCTGCGGCCAGCGCATCGAGTTCGGGAATCGCCTCGCC
>JADZDL010000233.1 GCA_020851075.1 Planctomycetota bacterium
GATCGGGTGCTGGTCTACCTAGCGGACCTGCAGGGGCCGGCGCTCGATGTTGTCGACGTCGCGGAGCGTGCTGGCCTTCTGGTGCGCGACTTACTCGTTCACTTCCGCGACGCGGAGCCTCCGGTGAGCCCGGCGACGGTGCGAGCGGCGCTGCACGACCTACGCGATGGAAAGCAGGTCGAGGCTTGCGGGTTGGATCGAAGCGGTGAGTTCATGCAAGGCAACTCGGAGGTGCGGCTCACGTGCCGAGGCCTCGTCGCTGCGCGCGAAGTCGACCCTGGTTGTGGTTTGCCTCGGCGTGCGCTGACCTTGCGAACGTTGCGTGGCAAGCCGATGCTCGATGCGCGGTTTGACACTGGCACCAAGGAGTGGGATGACGATCTGAATAGCACCGGGACTGTGCTTGCCGCGGCGTTCATCGTGCTGGTCGAGAAGCCGACAAGGGACAAGCCTCTCGTGGTCGAGAAATGCCATCCCTACATCGAGCGCCTCACCATGTTCGGGGTTCGCAATCGTCCGGGCCCGAAGTCCGACGAGGTTGCGAGCGAGAAGGCAATTCGGGATGCGTTCGACAAGCTCGGGAAGCTGCTGAACCTCACCCGTGGCTTCTTCGACGAAGACAAGCGGCGTGACTACTACTTCCTCTCCGGGCCGCTTCCCGAGATCCGGATCGAAGCGGGGGATCGTCGGCACTACGGCGATTGGGGCAGCTACTCGTATCCGTTGTGGCACATCATGCGGGAGGATGTTGCGGCCGATGCCGGGGGACGTCCCACAACGAGGGGATCGCTCGGCGGGATCCCGGACATAATGGATCACCTGTTTCCGCCCGCGGCCGACGTCGGGCAAGTGTCCCGTCGGTCGGAGCGCGGCGGACGGAAGGCGAAGGTGAAGAAGGCCAAGCTGCTGCTTCCGGAGTCGAAGCCTAGCAAGCCCAAGCTCGGTGAAGGGGCTGCCGGTTCGTCTGACTGAGTAGGCTGGGGCCCAGGATCGAGGCCGCCGCCGCCTCGGCGGCGGCGGCCGTTCTGCGCCAACACCATCACCATCACCCTTGGTGTATTGACGCAACCGGGGGCTGGGGCGCGAATGTGCTCGCGGCACGAGGATCGGCGCCGAATGGCGCAACGCCAACACCTGGCTCTGGCCTCGGCGACCACGGCACGAGGCCCCAGTTCCAGCCGACGCCGTGCAGGCGTCGAGAACCGGCGCGTGTGGATACACGTGCTGCCGTTCAGGATCGTTCCACCGCGACTCGTTGCGCGGCAGCGTCCGAGACCCCGGCGAACGGCGGTGCGAGCCACCTTCTAACGGAATGAGTCGAGTCGGGGCCGTCGACCCCCGCGGTTGCGCAATCGAGACTCGGTCGATGCCGCAATCGGTCCCAAGGTAGTCGGGGTTCTCCGGTGAGGTCGGGCCGATTGGGGTTGGAGGTCGACGGGGTCGGGCCGGGTGTATGTCGAACAAGACACAGCTGGCCAACTTGGCCGATCGGAAGCTGGTGTGCTTGGCGTGGATCGCGCAGCGGTGGGGCTGCTCACGTCAGACGTGCCGGCGTGTTCTGCAGCGGAGCGGTGTGGCTCCGTTGTTCCTCGGTGGTGACTCGCGAAACGCGACGCTGCGGTTTGACCTGGCAGACGTGCTCCGGGTGGAAGGCTCTGCTCAGGGGCACGGCGCGGCCTCGGGAGGTGGCGCTTGAGTGCCCCGGAGGGCGGTGCCGCTGTTCAGGGTGCCGGTGTGCCGACGAAGCGAACCGGGCGCGAGGTGTCAATTGACTGGCTCGAAGCATCCGTGAAGGACGTTGAGTCGTTGGAGGTTTTCGGATTGCTGGTGCGGCATCTCGGTCCGCAGTTTCGGCGTGGGGCCTGCGATGTGCTGCGAGACGACGAAAGCAGGTTTCTGGCGAAGGGGCCTTTCGGGCTCTCGGTGGAAGCGGACCGCCGAGGGCAGGAAGACTCGACGGGGGAAAAACGCACGTGGGTCAGCGTTCGAATGCCGGGGGAGCTCTGCCGGACCATTGGGACCGACAAGTTGCTGGACCTGGTGGTTGCACTCGATGCGCTGCCGTCACTGAAGGTGTCCCGGCTCGATGTTGCGCTGGACGACTTCGACAAGACGTTCACGTCGCGCGTGTTTGCTGAGGCCTGCGTGGGGCCGTCTCTCGACGCCGAACGGGCACCACTGGGTCCGCAGGTTGTGACGCGTGTCCGGCGGGGTGCGTGGGACTGGAGTCGTAGGCTCGGCGGGTGCTTCTGGCTTGGGGGCAAGAAGAGTCCCCGCTTGTTGCGCGTTTACGACAAGGAGCAGGAGTCGGGCGGACTGATTCCGTCGACGCGGGTGGAGCTGCAGAGTCGAAACGAGTTCGGCACTGCGCTAGCGCGGCGGGTGGTAGAGGCACGGAGCGCGGGGGGGAGTTTGGCGGAAGTGTTTTTCCAGCACCTGGTTTCATTCGTGGATCTGCGCGAACCGCAGGCGGACCGCTCAAGTAGTCAGGGGTGGCCGCGAATGCCGTTCTGGGCGGCGTTCGTAGGGGATGCGCAGGCGGTGCGAACCGGGAGGCGGTCGGATAGCAGGGTGCGGACCTGGATCCGCCAC
Organism: Planctomycetota bacterium; assembly: GCA_020851075.1. GTDB lineage: Bacteria > Planctomycetota > UBA1135 > UBA1135 > UBA2386 > JADZDL01. Next base: position 2,593 of record JADZDL010000233.1, read on the forward strand.
ATGGTGCGTCAGTGCGGGGGATTCCTGGGTGTCATGCTGCGGGCGTTCGGGGTCACCCCAAAGGTCTACGCGCTCGTGGGCGTGGATGAGGCCGCCGGGCCGAAGGTGGCACGGGCCATTCGGGAGATACTGGGGCCAGCGTTGCCCGAGTTGTCTGGGGAGCACGAAATCAGGCTGGAGCAGGTCCTGCGGGAGCGGGCGCGGAAGATCCCGGGCATGCGTGGGTTTGTGGGGGATCGGTGAACCCCCGTCCTGTCTCACGGGGGTTCATTTCGGTTCGATCCGCTCGGGTGGCCTCGCCTGTTCTTCGCTGCGGCCAGCACGTGGAATTGTTGGATGTTGTGGCTGTGGCGGCTGGGGAGCCTGTTGTCGTTGCCGTGGGTAGCCACTAAGCTCGCTTTCGTGTTGCAGCTGCATGCAGCCGGAACGATCAGCCTGCCCCAGCCTAGTGGATTCACTCGGATTGGGTTATGTGAGATTGGCCTCTGGCTTGGGTGCCTAGTGCACTGCTTGAATTGGGTGTGCTGGGGCCTGCGGTCGAGTTCGGATTCAACCACGTCATAGCTAAAGTGAGACTCTGATGTTGAAGGTGAGCGATGGATGCTGGTGGCAAGAAATCGACCCTGGTCAAATCAGGTCGTGGATGGAATACCATGCAAGGCAGATACCCGACAGGGAAGCATGGTTGGCTGATAGCCTCGTCCGCCTTAATGCGGCAGAAGGTCCCGGAGTGTCCCCGGAGAAACGAAAAGAGATGCTGGACTTTTATGTGAATAGCGCGGCGAGAGACGTCGCTTACCACAAGGCGGGAGTTGAGCGATGTATTAAGTGTTTGGCGGAGGCGCAGGAACGCCCATGGTATGTTGCTCACAGCCTGGAGAATCTTGGTAGCTATTTGTGCGACATTGTCGAATCTCGCTGTCTGCGCCTATCGCCGCGCGAGTATGCCGAGTTGCTGGATGAGTCAGCTCATAAGCCGGTTTTGATCGATAGATGGGCGAAGGCCTCGGCGGACAATGAGCGGACGTGGTACTTTGATGGTCACTTCTACGACGCGGACGGTGACCTGGATGGCGATGATGTTGCGGCGCTCGTAGCAGAGAAGGCGAACAAGCGGAGGCTCAAGTTGGAGAAAGCCCATGCGGCTGCGGCGATGGTCAAGGCAATAGACGAGGGCAAGCGTCGTCAGCCTATTCCGCGCGAAGTGCGATTATTCGTTTGGCAGAGGGATGGCGGGCGATGCGTTCAGTGTGGGGTTCAGCAGGGGCTGCACTTTGACCATGTTATTCCTCATTCTCTCGGAGGAAGTAGCACAGAGCGAAACCTCCAGTTGCTGTGCGAATCGTGCAATCTTCGGAAGGGGGCTTCGCTAGGATGACTGCAGGCATTAGGGGGCATCGGTCGTTGCTTATCGAGATTGCGTCTGCGGACATTGTCCCGGGTTTTGGGGCTTGGGAGGGTGATGTAGTGCATCAGCAATGGCGGCAAGTTGGTGCTGAGAGAGGCTTGTCCGATGGCTCGTGAGTCAAGGGGTAAGAGGAACAAGTATGGGTTAGCCCGCGATATTCCGGAAGGCGTGAAGCGGCTTGTGCGCCAGCGCTCTAGGTTCGGCTGCGTCATCTGTAGGTCCGCAATATACGATTATGAGCACATTGCCCCGAGGTTTAAGGATGCAAAGATCCACGATCCACAGTCGATATGTCTCCTATGTCCAGGTTGTCACCGGCAATCCACGGAGGGGACGCTTCCTGCCCATGAGATTGCGCGAGCATACGAGGCGATCGCGAACTCGGAGTGCGTAGATCCATCCCGGCGCGTGGGGTTCTTCGACCTTTTCTCGGCGAATCCAACGATCATGATCGGTGGAGTGAGGTTTGAGGGGCCGGGTGCGATCATCAACATTGATGGTCGGGATCACTTGTCGTTTATTCCGAATTGTGAAGTGGGTGGCCCGAGGTTTGTGATTAACGCCAAGTTCAAGGATAGGGATGGCCGCGAATTGTTTCGTATAGAGGCAAATCACTGGATATGTGGCTCGGACTTGTGGGACGTCGACATCGTTGCTGGGCGATTGATCATTCGCAGGCGCCGCGGTGATATCTTGTTGGATGCCGAGAAGAGCGCTGGCGAAAACATGCTCGTCATTCGTAAGATGGACATGCTAGTGTTTCCATTTCGCATCGTTGCAGATGGTGATGACTTGCATGTTTGGCGATACACATCCGATGGGCGTGGATTCATTCAGTTGACACTTTCGCGGAGTTCATGCCGTGGCAACTCCTGCGGTATCTTCTGTAATTCGCGAGAGGATGTTGTTCCCAGGGTGGGCCAGCTTCAGCTGGTTGGGGGAAAGGGCGTGCATCTAGATGGGACCGGTATCTGGCTGTGTCGGGGATGCAATGTTGCTTTAATAGGAGGGTGGGGTGTAAGGGCGGAGGGCTGTGGTCCGAAGGCTCCGCCTCCGCCGCCGCCGGATAGGAGGGGGCAGCCGTTCTTTGTGTTGGGGTCCCTCACGTCTAGGGTGCGTGAGTATCCGCAGTGGACAGAGGTTGAGTATAGTCTTGATGGGTACGAGCTGTCGGATAAGCCGGTGACTTGGGGGCGAGTCGATGTGGGTGATGGAGCTCCTAGGGAGTTGTGTTACTTGGATCCAAACGAAGGGGCTCCCCTTGAACGGTGCTCCGGCTACATGGGGCCCTGGGCTGATTGGTTTGTGGATAAGCCGTGGGCCGACCAGGTGTTCGAAGTTACTGTGCGCAATGCTGATGGTACATTGGCTCGCGTCAAGAAGGCGGATGTTGAGGGGCGCGATGTGGTCGAATCCGTCGATGATTGCGGTCGGCCTCTGGTTCCATCGGTCTTCGGGGGTGTAAGTCCTTGGAGGCCTCGAGTGGAGTGATGGTCGGTCGCGGCGCAAGCTGCGAGACGAAAGGTGCGGTAGCTGCGAGCTTAGGGCTTGCGCACGCTTGCCCGCCGAAGGTCACCGAGTGGCCACCAAGACACAACCCGAAGACCCAGCGTGTGCCCAAAGTGTGCTCATGCCAGACCGAATACGGAGAGTTGGGTGAAACTGGACATCTCTCGTGTGCTGATGTATCATCCGGCGCAGTCGTTCCTTACATGTAACAGTCTGTCCACACTGTAGTTCGGACGCGCTCGTCGCGACGTCTCATAACCCGAAGGTCGAAGGTTCGAATCCTTCCCCCGCTACCAGTCCTGACGACGTCAGGTTCGAACTCGCCCCTGGGCCACAAGCCCGGGGGCGAAGTCGTTTCTAGGCGACGCACGTAACCATGGACGATTGTCGCGACCTTGGCGAGCAGCTGCGGCCGAGCGCCTTGCCCTTGGTTGCGAGTCGGCGGTCTTGGTCGTCCGTGAGGCGCATGGCGCTTGTCGCCAAGCCGTTTGCGCAGCACGCGGTTCTCCTCGACGAGGTGGTCGATGGGATGCGCCTGCTCGCGGTGGATCCAGCCCGCGAACAGGGCCAACAGGGAGCGCAGCGGCTGCCGCGGGTCGGGCATGGGGGCGAGGACGGTAGGTGCTCCTCAGTTGCTTGGTTGCCTCATTCCCACGGTCCGCCCTTGGGCCAGTGCTTCGCGAACGGCACCCCATCGACGAGGGCGGCGAGCACCGGCCCCAAGAACCTGCGCACCGCGACGACCTGCTCCGCCAGTTCGCCATGGGCATCGATCACCTGGATCTTGCGCAGGAACGCTCCCCATTGCGTCTGCTTGCCGGGTTCGGTGGCGAACTCGTCGCTGAGGCCGACGGGCGCTGCGAGCAACGCGGTGCCCCGGCGCTGGAACGTGGCCAGGATGGCACGCGCGAGCTTCGCGCCGTCGAACTCGAAGGCGCCCGCCAGCAGGCCGACGTCGAAGTAGTCCTTCATGCGGCTGTTGAGGCGGCCGTGCTGGAACATCGCGTTCAGCTTCTCGGCGATGGCGGTTTCGCGGCTATAGCCCGTGAGGCGCGGCGCCGGGAACGCGAGGATCGTCGGCAGTTCGACGTCCTGCTCGGCATCGGGCAGCGCGTCGCCGAAGCCTACGTCGATCTGCATGCGCACTCGCGACGTGCCGAGAGTGGCCAGGAAACGCAGCCGCGCGCCGACATACTCCGACTCAACGGTGATCTGTTCGCCGACGACCGAGTCAGGGTCGAACGCGAGGCCGTCGGGTGGTGCGATGTCCATCCGGCATAGATCCTGGATGGCCGCGACCAGGTCTGGAGTGTGGTTGCGACCGCGGCCCAGCAGGTCGATGTCCATCGTCGGGCGGATCGTCGGCGCTCGCCAGGCGACCAGCATCATGGCTCCCTTGAGCACGAACCGGTCGCGATGCGCCGATTGCGCGAGTCGGTAGAGGAACCGTTCCATCGCGAAGTACTGCAGCAGTTCGGCTGCGGGGCGATGTCGTTCCTTGGCGATGTTGTTGAGGCGCTGGCGGATCGATACCGCCAGGTCCCGGATCGGCTTCGTCAAAGGATCGCCTCCAGGTAGCGGCGCACGAGGCGTTCCACGCGGCAGACCTTGGCGAAGCGCAGCAGGTCCTCCGGGTCGAAGCCCCGCCGCCGGCGCAGGGCCTTGAGGGCTCCGAGCGCTGTGTCGAGGCCCACCTGGCCGCGGAACTGGAAACAATCGGCTACCGTCTTCGCGGGCGAGAACACGCGCAGGTCGAGGCCGTCGACGCGGTGGACTTCGACGCCGGCGTGCAAGGAGGCCGGTCGCAGCCGGATGACGTGCAGCGGGGGGTGCTCAAGGCGGGGAGGTTCGGCGCCGCGCGGCATGGCGATGTGCACCGCGTGCGGCACTTCCTCGGTGAGGTCGTGGAAGGCCAGGGCCGAGATGAGGCACAACACGGCGCGTGGCATGCGTGCCGCCACGATGAGCAGGTCCGGGTTTGCTGGTGCTGGCCGGCTGGCGAGGCGATAGACGCCGCGGCTCAGTTGCTCCAGGTGTCCGGCGTCGCGCAATTGGGCGAGCGTTCGCGCCGGGATGCCGAGGGAGCGGGCCTGGCCGGTGCGGAATGCGCCCTTGAGTCCGCGCAGGCGGCGCAGGGGGGCAGATGTGGTCGGTTGGGTTCTTGGGGCGCCCATGGGTGTTGCAATATACCTATCGAACGGAAGATCGATAGGTATTTAGGATCATGGTCTGGCGACGCGGGGGGCAGGGTGTGGTGGCGTTCTGGACAAGACCGTCCTGCGTCGTTTCCAGGGGGCGGTTCCAAGGTGCCGGTGTCGCCGCGACTGCTGGCGGTGCTTCAGAAGCACAAGGAGGCCGGCAAGGCGAAGGGGGTGCCGTGGCTGTTCCCGTCGCCGAAGGGCTGCCGGTGTGCAACAAAGCCCGGATGGGCTAGTAGCTTGCACGCGCGCGTTCGAGGCAGTGAAGTAGAGCTTGCTCTCCGCCCCGCGGGGGCACTGCTGGTGCAACTTGAGCCGGCCAATACGGAGGCGCAAGCGCCCAACTGGTCACAGTTCGCTGTCAGCGTATCTCGGCAGGTGGCCATACGGGGGAAGACATGGAGACTCGACGCGTCAACCGAGCAGCAAGCTTGCGCCGAGGACGGCTCAGCGAGGTTCGAAGGCGTGCCAGGTGGCTCTGCGTATGTGCAGGCGTATGACCGAGATGGCCTGTTCTGGGCCTCTGGCAGCTTCGATGTCAATGTGCAGACATTGAATACGATCAAGCTTACACCAAGGCCCCGCCTGAGGCCGCTAGCAGTCACTGTCTGTGACGAACATGGGAAGCGGATTGCGGGGGCCGAGATTCGGATGACATTCGGGGGTGAGCGGTTTGCCCAAAGGACGGATGGGGACGGTCACGTGAGTGTTGTGGTGAGTGGCGTTGCGAACATGCGATCACCCTCTGGCCAGTATGGCTCCATCTGTGGTTGGCACCCCGATGTTGGTCAAGGCGTGATGGCTATCCATGGCGATGTGCTGGCTGGCGGTGCGACCCTCGTGCTGCGTCGCGTCTGCAGCGTCAGAGTAGTCCCGCGCCTTCGCGAGAATGGCCCCGTAGTGCTGGAGGTATCTCAGACACTAACGAGAGCGGAAGTCGCGAGTTATTCCCTGCTCTGCGAATCAAGCGGTCGTGACGTGGCAATTGGCGCGAGTTCCGCGAAAATAACGATGCGCAGGAACGGTTTTGTTGTCGGGTTTGCGGAAGTCAGCTGCGAAATGGCGACGTGCATGATCGAAGAGTTGGCCACGGGGGCAGTGCGCGGCGAAGTGCGGAGTGGAGGTGAGCTGGCGGTTGGCGGGGGGTACTTGCATCTGCGAGATATCCACTCCGGGTTGCGCGAGGCGATAGGGGTCAATGCCGACGGTTCGTTGCTTCCAGCCCGTGTCCCATTGGGTGAGTACGCGGTTGAGTATTATGATGAAGCGTCGGCTATGGCGATGGCGTTGACGTCGGCGACCGTGAGAGTCTTGCCGGGAGACGCCAGTTGGATATTGGTTGCCATTCCCAAGGATGGCCTGCTCCAAGGTACGGTGGAGGGCCCTGCGGGTTTGCCGGTGGAAGTCGAGATCGCCCGAGAAACAGAACGAGAACCCGTAATGACGTTTCAAGCCTTGACCGGAATCCCGTGGAGCTATGGCTTTGCGCCCGGGGGGTATTCGGTGACTTGGGGTGGGAAAGGGACGACCAAGAAGACCCTGACGGTGACTGTTGGCGCCGGGAGAGTCAGTGAGGTGGTATGTCGTTAGCGCACTTCGCCGGCCGTGACACATGTCTGCGCGCTGGTCGGGGCTTGCGGGAACCAGCGTGGGGCCAGACGATGGTCTAGCTCATCCGGATTTGTGGCGCGCGGTGAGCCTGTAACCAAGCCACATAGTGACCGTCGATGGCCGTGAGTTTCACCGTTGCAGCCGTGTTTGCCGGGCTTGATTGCGCGACCGCGAGGCGGTGTGCGCAGTGGTGGTCACAGCGCGTGGCGGCCGCCGCGTCGGCCGTCCTTGCTGTGGCGGGCGCACTGGTGGGGCAGAGTTCGGCAGAATCAGTGTTACCGTCTGGCTTCCTGATGAGGACAATCACGTTCGAAGGCAGGGAGCACCCCTATCTGCTGTACGTGCCGAAGTGTATGCGCGAAGGGCAGCTGGTGGTCTGCCTGCACGATGTGGATCAGCGTGGCGCGGACGGGCTCTTGCCGATGTCGGCAGGTCTGGGAAGTGCCATTGTGCGCCGCGTGACGGATTGGCCATACCTGACCATGTTTCCGCAGTTGCATCCCAGCATGCAGAGTTGGGACTCGATGAAGCTGGCGGTCGACAGAATAGTCCAAGATGTTGCCAGCCGATCCAAGGTGGTTAATGGTAAATGGAAGATTGTGGGCACGGGTATGGGTTTGGGGGCTGCGGGTATCGTGCACTTCGCGAGCAAGGATCCGGACCAGTGGTCCAGTGTGCTTGCCGTCGGTTGCCCGGAGAATTGGCGGGCGGAGATGGCGAGCGGGCTGAAGTGTCCGACCCTGTTCCTGGAAACGGGTCGGGAGCGCGATGCTGCGCTGTGTGCGGCGTTGGCAACCCAGTCCAGTGAGCGGAGGGGGCGGTTCGCGGCGGCGTTTCACATGCCCGGAGCTAGTCATGCCGCAGCGTACGAGGACTCAAGGTCCGTGATGTGGCTTGATATGGCAGCGAGTAGCCCTGTCTTGGCAGGCGCCCTTGTTGATAGTCGCGTCATCAGTGGTTGCGAGCTGTCCATGGTCGCGGAAGATTATGTGGATACACGGGACGGTGTCGGCCTGACAGAGGTTCACCTGCGGTACTCGGATCGGTCGTGGGAATGGAGTGTGCGAGACAAGCAAGGAGCTAGAAGCGGGAGGATGGCCGGTGCAGCTGCGGATGAGTGGGTCAGGCTGATGGGAATGCAGGTGTATGGCACTGGAGTCATGCGAATGCCCGGCAAGCAGGTGCCAAAGCCCGTTGCGGGCATCCCTCTGGATGATGTCAGAATGGCCCTTCGCTGGCATTTGACGACGGAGAACGGCGCGTGGGACTTCACCTGTGAATTGCCATTCGAAAGCCAATGGGATGCCAGGCTTCGGCCAGTGCTGCGCGGTCTACAGGATTGCCAGGCGACGATGATTCGGCAGCTACGGTAGTATTGTCGTGTCGCAATACTGTGGATCGCGAAGTGGTTGCAGAGCAGATAGGAGCCTGGTAGCCATGGAGATGGCGGATGAAAATGCCTTTTGAGCGGAACACGGCCTTTCTGGACGATCGGGAAGGGGACCTGCAGTGGGCCACCCTGTGGTTTGTCGGCATCGCACAGAGTCTCGTGTACGGCGGGTTGCCGTCGACGTCCTACGTCGCCAATGGCATGTTCGTGCTGCTGCTGTCGCGAGTGCTCCTTGGCTGTTGGGTCGCCGCACAACCTGCACCATTGATGCCACCCGATAGGCCGCCGCGGTTGGTGTTCTTGGCCTTCTTTCCTCTTTCAGTTCTCTATCTGACCTTGGCTTCCTTGGCGAATTGGACAGGCAGACCCGCGAACCGATGGCTGGATGAGCTGGTTTGGGGGCTGCTGTGCTTGCTGCTCGGCGTCTACTGGTGGCGCCGCACTTGGATCCTGAGCCGTTTTTCGGTTCCGGGGCACGATCTCCGCTCGGCACTTTGACCAGGAGGTGCGCGACGACCTGGCGCTGCTGCGAGTCGATCGCGAGAGGCCGTTCAGCGCCGCGCGTCGACCTTGGCTTGCCATTCGGCGGCTTTGGCGGCCCGGGTGGCATCGGGCTCGGCGGCGTTCCAGGCCGCGTAGAACGCAGCCAGGTAGCGTTCGGCCAGCGCGAGGTCCTTGTGCGTCGCCGGCAAGGCTGCGCCCAGGGCTTCTTGACCGCGCGTGAACAGGGCTTCGGCTTCACCAAACCGGCGCTGCTGTTCGAGGCATCGACCGAGTTCGAGCGTGGCGTTGGCAGCGCGCGGGTTCTTGCTGCTGCGGGCATCGGCAAACACGGCGGTGA
>JADZDL010000234.1 GCA_020851075.1 Planctomycetota bacterium
CGACCAACCAACTTTGCCTCGTCGAGGGCCGAGCGCAACCGTTCGGTCTGGCCCTTCTCGAGCGCCACCAGGGCATGCAACGCAGCGGCGCGAGCTGAGACCATCTCAGCCGAACCGCGCGTCTGGCGCGATGTGGTGCCCACGCACAAACTCACCGGCGGTCATGTTGCGACCATTGTCCGGCTTGATGCGCGTGATGCGGTAGAGGTCCTTGCCGGTGCAGACCCGGATGCCTTCTTCGCCGGCGGACTGCAGGCCACCTGGAATGCCCATGCCGTAGAGGTCCTGCTCGACGAACCCATCCATGACGATGAAGCGCTTGTTGCCCAGGCGCGTCTGGGCGCCCGGCTTTGGGGTCATCGCGCGCACGAGCAGGTCGACTTCCTTGGCCGGCAGCTTCCAATTGATGACGCCGTGCTCCTTCTCGACCTTGGGCGCGTAGGTGGCCTTGGTGTGATCCTGGGGCGTGTAGGTGTCCTTGCCCTTCTGGATCAGGGCGAGGGCCTCCAGCAGTGCCACCCCGGACAGGTCGGCAAGTCGATCGCGCAGCATGCCGCTGTTTTCGCGCGCATCGATCGGGGTCTCCTTCTTCAGCAGCACATCGCCCGCGTCGAGCTGGTCGACGATGCGCATGATCGTGACGCCCGTCTCCGTATGGCCATCGCGAATCGCGCGCTGGATCGGCGCCGCACCGCGGTAGAGCGGCAACAACGAGGCGTGGGCGTTGATCATGCCCTTCGGCGGCATGCCGAGCAGCTCGGGCTTCAGGATCACGCCGTAGCTGATCACGACGCCGAGGTCGGGCTTCAGGGCCTTGAGCTTGGCCAGGAACTCCGCGCCGTGGGGGTCGTCGGGCTGCTCGCAGGGCAAGCTGAGCTCCTCGGCGGCCAGTTTGACCTCGCTGTCGTAGATCTTGCGCCCGCGCCCACGTGGGGCATCGGGCTTGGTGACGACGAGGGTCGGCGCGAAGCCGTTTTCCTTCAGGGCCTTCAGCGAGGGGATCGCAAAGTCGCTGCTACCAAAGAAGACGATGCGCAAGGTGTTGGCCTGGATCTCGTAGTGCGGTTGTCCGAGCGGCTCTCTGGGGAAAGGACGAACTCGGGGCTGGCAAGGTAGCGGTCGAGCCCCGGTGGGGCAAAGGTCCGTTCGCTTCCCTGGCCCACGGCCCTGGAATCGGCGGCGCGACGCCGGCCTCTGCTGCTCGCGCCAGCATTGCGCGAAGGTCCCCACGGCCGCACCATGCACGCGCGCATGTCCTTGCCACCGAGCCAACAAGATCCGCGCCTCGCCGCGTTCGCACCGGCTGCCGAACGTTCGCTACAGGTGTTTGGCGCCCCGGTGACGCTCGTCTTGCTGCCCTCGCGCAAGCTCCGTCGCGATCGCCCGAGCGCCGATCGGCCCGCCTTCCGCCAGAGCCCGGTGCCCCGCATCCTCGGCGAGGAGGTCCTCTGGCGCGGGGAAGGGCTGGCGCTGACGCCAAACCGCTACCCGTTTGCCGCCCAGCAACGCCTGCTCTGGCCCATCGAACCGCGCCGCGAACCCGATCTCGCGATGTGGACGACGATCGGCGCCTGGGTCGATGGCTGCGATGGCACCGCCCTGCTCAACAACATCGGCTCGGCGGCTTCGATCGCGCGCGCCCACGCCCATCTGATCCCCGAACGACTGCCGTTTCTCGACGGACTCGCCGAACGCCCCGCCCCCGCGGACCTGCTCGAGGTGCCTCCAGGCGTGCAGATCGTCGCCAAGGACGTGCCGTTCTGCCTGCTCGGCGTGCGCGGCCCCGCTGCCCAGCGCGCCCTCGCGATCCAGCGGCTCGCCGACGCGCGGCTGACGGCGGCCTGGAACGTGCTCTGCACCAACGGCACCGCCTGGCTCTATCCGCGCCGGCAGGAAACGCCCGCCCCGCACTTTCCGTATGCGCTCGGCGCGTCGGAGGTCTGGGGCCGGTGGTGTTATGGCGACGAGGACGCTTTCGCGCAGGCGACCGGGGCAATGCTGGAGCAAGCGCTGCTCGCGGCGGGTTCGCCAGCGCTCTGAAAGCGCCGATTCGGGCCCAACATCAGGCTTCGGCGTCGAATTCGCGCGGCGGCGGCTGGTAGGTCGGCTCTTCGTCGGTGTCGTCGTCGGCGAGCGATTCTTCGACGAGGTTGGCGAGCGTGCTGCCGTCTTCTTCGTCGTCGAGATCCGCCTCCGAACCTGACCCGATCGCATTGGCGGCGAGCGCCTGCTCCCGCATGTCTTCGTGCCCGGCAGCCTCGGCCAGGGCCGCATCGCGCTTGCGCTGCTGCTCTTCCTCGGCCGTGATGCCGGCCAGGATCTGATCGGCCGTCACCTCGTCGCCGCCGCGGAACGCGAGCTGGATCTCGTCGAAGCAGTTCTCCTGGTGCGCGCGCAGGTAGCCCTGCTTCATCATCTCGAGCAGCGCGATCAGCGTGCCGATCATGCCGTAGCGACCTTCGCGGAAGTCGAAGATCTCCGAGAACGCCACTTCGCGCTTCTCGCGGAACTGGCCGAGCAGCCGGCGCGTGTAGTAACCGACGTCGCGCTTCTCGACCTCGATCGCCATCGTGTTCTGCTGGCCGATCTCCTCCAGCAGCTTGGCGAACGCCGTCGTGAGGTCCCAGATGCCGACATTGCCGATATCGAGCAGGTCCTCGTCGTCCTTGTCGGCGAGCTCGGACGGCGTCGTGAGCACGAGCGGCGCCTGGCGCGAACGCAGGTCGGCGCGGCCTTCGAGCTGGCGCGCGAGGTCGCGGTAGCGCTTGTACTCGAGCAGGCGGCGGATCAGGTCGTCGCGCGGGTCGAGTTCTTGCTCGATCTCGACGGCCTCGCTGGGCAGCAGTTCGCGCGACTTGATCTCCATCAGCGTGCTCGCCATCACGACGAAATCGCCGATATCCGCCAGATCGAGCTCACGCAGCACCCCGAGGTGCTTCAGGTAGTCCTCGAGGATGCGCGCGATCGAGACTTCGTGGATGTCGACCTCCTGCTGGCGCACGAGGTGCAGCAGCAGGTCCATCGGACCCGAAAAGACCTTGAGTTCGACGCGGTAGGACACCGGGCGGGAGCATACCGAATCGCAGTTCGACTCTCGCCGCCAATCAGCCCAGGATTCGCGGCAGAACCATCCTCCGGGACCGCCCAAGGCCAGCGGATTCTCCCCGGCGCGATGGTAGATTGTCCGGTCCATGGACCCCCGGATCGAACGCGCGCGAGAGATCGTCGAACGCGAAGCTGCCGCCGTGCGGCAGGTTGGTGACCGCCTCGGCGACCCGTTCCTGCGCGCCCTGGACATGATCCTGGCCGTGCGCGGCCGGGTCGTCACGGCCGGCATGGGCAAAGCTGGGTTCATCGCCCAGAAGGTCTCGGCGACCCTGGCCTCGACGGGCACCCCCTCGATCTTCCTGCACCCGGCCGAAGCCATCCACGGCGACCTCGGCCGCGTCGACCCGGGCGACATCCTGCTCGCGTTCTCGAAGTCCGGCGAGACCCAGGAAGTGCTCGTCATGCTGCCGCACGTGAAGGCCGTCGGCGTGCCCGTGATCGGCATCACCCAGGAGAGCAATTCGACGCTCGGTCGCCACTGCGATCTCGTGCTCGAACTGGGCCGCATCGACGAAGTTGGCCCCTATGGCCTTGCCCCGAGCGCGTCGACCACGGCGATGTTGGCGCTCGGCGATGCGCTCGCGCTCGTCGTGCAGGACGGCCGCAAGTTCGGCCCCGACGACTTCGCGCGCTTCCATCCCGGCGGTGATCTCGGCCGCCGCCTCATGAAGGTCGGCGAACTCATGCGCACCGGCGATCGCAACCCCATGGTGCAGAGCGGCGCCACCGTGCTGCAGGCGATCGAAGTGATGACGCGCACCCTCGGTCGGCCCGGCGCGACCAGCATCGTCGACCAACACGGCAAGCTGGTCGGGTTCTTCACGGATGGTGACCTGCGGCGGCTCATCGAGAAGGGCCTGCAGAACCCGCGCGAACGCAGCATCGACGAAGCGATGACGCATCGGCCCCGTTCGATCAAGACCGAGACATTCGCGCTCGAAGCGTTGGCGATGCTGCACCAGATGGCGATCGACCAATTGCCCGTCGTCGACGACGAAGGCCGGCTGCTAGGGTTGCTCGACGTGCAGGACCTCCTGAACCTCAAGATCGGATGACGCTGCCAGCGCTTGTTCCAGGTCGTCCGCTGCCCGATCGCGAGATCCTGGCCGGCATCCGCCTGTTGTTGCTCGACGTCGATGGTGTGCTCACCGATGGGCGCATCCACTTCGACCGCGACGGCATGGAGTACAAGTCGTTCCATGTGCACGACGCGGCGGGGCTCGCGTACTGGCATCGCAGCGGCGGCCGTTCGGGTTTTCTGTCGGGACGCGGCGGCGAAGTCGTCGAACGGCGCGCAAAGGAACTCGGTGTGCACGAAGTGGTGCTGAAGCGCCTCGACAAGGCCACCGCCTTTGAGGAGATCCTCGCGCGCCAGCAGCTGACCCCGATCGAAGTGGCCTACGTTGGCGACGATCTGCTCGACCTGCCGGTCCTGCGGCGCGTCGGGTTTGCGGTGACCGTGCCCGAAGGCCGGCCCGATCTCGCCGCTGCGGTGCACTTCGTGACGGAGCGCGCAGCCGGTTTTGGTGCCGCGCGCTGTGTCATCGACAAACTGCTGCGGGCGCGCGGCGCCTGGGATGAAGTCGTGCGCAAAGCGGGGCTTCCGTGACGCGGGCCCTGCTGTTCTTCGTGTTGCTGGCGCTCGGCTTCGTGGCACTGCGCCTGGCGATCGGCGATGACGAGATCGTGACCGCGAGTGGGCCGGTGGCGACCGACACGCAAGAGCCGGACGAGCCCGGCACCCATGGTGCCGGGGTGCCCATCCAACAAGGCCAGATCGGCGCCACCTGGCAGACGCACGGTCGCTTCCATTTCCGCAAGGTCAAGACGATCCCACAGCCAGACGGCAGCGAACGGTTCGAGCCGGTGTTTGACCTGGACGCAAACGACAGTGCGCCC
>JADZDL010000235.1 GCA_020851075.1 Planctomycetota bacterium
GCCAACAGCGCCGTCGTCACCAAGCTGACCTCGCGGTCGATGCCGCTCGCGATCACGGTCATGGTGCCCAACTCGCTGGGCCCGGCCGAACTGCTCACCCACTACGGCACCGAAGCGCAGAAGCAACGTTGGTTGCCAGCGCTTGCCGATGGCCGCGAGATCCCGTGCTTTGCGCTGACCGAACCGGGGGCGGGCTCCGACGCGGGCGCCATCGCCGCCAACGGCGTCGTCTTCCGCGGTGAGGACCAGCGCCTCTACCTGCGCCTGTCGTGGAACAAGCGCTACATCACGCTGGCCGCGATCGCGACCGTGCTCGGCCTCGCGTTCCAGCTGCACGACCCCGAGAACCTGCTCGGCAAGGGCCCGTTCCTCGGCATCACGTGTGCGCTGATTCCGACCAGCACCAAGGGCATCGTCTTGGGCCGCCGCCACGACCCGATGGGCGTGCCGTTCTACAACTGCCCCACCTCCGGCAAGGACGTCGTGGTGCCGCTCGACGAAGCCATCATCGGCGGCGTCGAAGGGGCCGGCCGCGGTTGGCAGATGCTCATGGAATGCCTCGCGGCGGGCCGCGGCATCTCGTTGCCCGCGACTGCCGTCGGCGGTGCGCAACTCGCCGCGCGTGCCGTCGGCGCCTACGCTGCCGTGCGGCAGCAGTTTGGCCTGCCGATCGGCCGCTTTGAAGGCATCGAAGAGCCGCTCGCGCGCATCGCCGGCTTCACCTACCTGCTCGAAGCCTCGCGACGCTACATCTGCGGCGCACTCGATGCTGGCCAGAAGCCCGCAGTCGTCACCGCGATCGCGAAGTACAACACGACCGAGTTGTGGCGCAAGATCATCAACGACGGCATGGATGTGCTCGGGGGTGCGGCGATCTCGCGCGGCCCGCGCAACCTGCTCGCGCACGGCTACATCGGCACGCCGATCTGCATCACGGTCGAAGGCGCGAACATCCTCACGCGCACGCTGATGATCTTCGGCCAGGGCGCCATTCGCTGCCACCCGTATGCCTACCGCGAGATCGACGCGATCGCGCGCAATGACAAAGCCGCGTTCGATCGCAACTTCTGGCCGCACATCGGCCACGTGATCACCAACGGCGTGCGCTCGGCGCTGCTCGGCCTGTCGCGCGGCTGGCTCACGTGGACGCCCGTGCGCGGCGCGGCAAAGAAGTACTGGCGCCGCCTCAACTGGGCGTCGGCCGAGTTTGCGTTCCTCGCCGATATCGCCATGGGCACGCTCGGCGGCGACCTCAAGCGCAAGGAGAAGATCACGGGCCGGTTTGCGGACTGGTTCTCGTGGATGTTCCTGGCCAGCGCCACGCTGCGCCGCTTCGAAGCCGAAGGTCGCCGCAAGGAGGACCTGCCGCTGCTGCGCTGGTCGGTCGAGCACGCGCTCGCCCGCATGCAGGAAGCTCGCGAAGGCCTGTTCGACAACCTGCGCCTGCCCGGCCTCGGCCACGCGCTGCGCATCCCGGGTGCCCTCTGGGCGCGCCTCAACCCGTTCGGCAAGGGCCCGGACGATGCCCAGGGCCACCGCGCCGCGCGTACGCTGCTGCAGCCCGGCAACCAGCGCGACCGCCTGACCCAGCGCATCCACCTGCCGACCGACCCGACTTCGGGGCTCGGCCGCCTCGAACTGGCCATGCAGCTCTGCGCCGATGCCGAACCGGTCCTGAAGAAGCTCAAGGACGCGGTGCGCCAGGGCCGCTTGCCCAAGGCCAGGCCCGAGCAGCTGCTCGACCAGGCCCTGGGTGCCGGGATCGTCACCGAGGACGAAAAGAAGCTCGTACACGCCGCCGAAGTCGCCCGCAGCGAGGCCATCGCGGTGGACAGCTTCTCGCTGGAGGAATACCTGCACCACAGCACTGCGGCCCAGGAACTGGCCGAGCAGCGGTAGGTTGCGGCGGGTTCTGGCCAGGGTGACCAGGACCCGACAATCGAGCAAGGAAAAGCGGGCCCCTCGCCGCTAGCCTGTGCGCCCTGTGTCGCACGGAATCCTAGTCTACCAACAGATCCGCGCCCTGATCGAACGCGGCGCGCTCACCTCCACCCCGGCGATCTCGCCCGCGCAGATCCAGCCGAGTTCGCTCGACCTGCGCCTTTCGACGCGCGGCTACCGCGTGCGCTCAGGCTTCCTGCCCGAGTACGTGCGCGTCGCCGACCGCCTCGAGGAGATGTCGCTCTACGCGTTCGACCTCGCCGACGGCGCCGTTCTGGAGAAGGGGCACTGCTACATCGTGCCGCTGCTCGAACGCATCGCCGAGCCGCTGCCGCACCTGATCCGCGCCAACCCCAAGTCGTCGACGGGGCGCCTCGACCTGTTCACGCGCCTGCTCGCCGACCGCTGCGGCCGCTTCGAGACGGTGCCGCCCGGCTACACGGGCCCCATGTATCTTGAGATCGTGCCACGCAGTTTCCCGGTGAAGGTGCGCACGGGCCTGTCGTTGTGCCAGATCCGCTTTTCGGAGGGCCAATCGTCGCTCTCCGACGACGAACTGCGCGCCGAGCATGCACGTTCCCCGCTGCTGTTCGATGACCACGGCAAACCACTCGCCGCGGACAAGCTGCGCATCGACAACGGCCTCATGATGGGCGTCGCGATCCGTCGCGATCGCGACATCCAGGGGCCAATCGGCTACGTCGCGAAGCGTTACACGGGCGTCGTCGACATGCAGAACGAAGGTGGTCACGAGACCGACCAGTACTTCGATGCGATCGCCGAACCGCGCGATGGCCGCTTCATCGTCGCCCCCGAGGAGTTCTACATCTTCGCGAGCAAGGAGCGCATCCGCATCCCGAAGCACCTCGCCGCCGAGATGGTCGCCTACGACGTCGGCATCGGCGAACTGCGCACGAACTACGCGGGCTTCTTCGACAACGGTTTTGGTGGCGAACACGGCACGCGCGCAGTGCTCGAAGTGCGTCCGCACGACGTGCCGTTCCTGCTCGAAGACGGCCAGGTGTTCTTCAAGCTCGAGTTCTTCCGCACGCAGGAACTGCCCGAAGTGGCGTACGGCGACAAGCGCCTGAGCTCGCACTACCAGGGGCAGGCGTTGAAGCTCAGCAAGCACTTCCGGAACTAGGCGCCGCGATCCGGCGCGACGATCAGGCGCGGCTACACCACTGCGCCCACATGCCGCGCAACGCGGCCGCGAAGTGACGCGCAAAGCGCGGCGCATCGCAGAACGGGGAGGCCAGCAGTTTCTGCCGCAGGCCTTCGCGCAGTGCCGCCAGCCGCGGCAGGTCCGCCGCATGGGATACCGCGCGCGCCACGTACTCCTCCCCATCGGCCGCAATCCATTCCGGCAAACCGACGTTCTGCAGCAGGCTCACGCCCTGCCGCGACACGAAGCGTTCGCCCGCCAAGGTGAGCACGGGCACGCCCATCCACAGACTCTCGGCACTCGTCGTGCCGCCCGGGAACGGGACCGGGTCGAGCGCGATATCGACGCGGTTGTAGGCCGCCAGATACCCAGCGCGTGACTCCGCCGCTTCCAGGATCAATCGCTCCGCACCGATGCCGTGTGCACCGAAACGCTCCAGCACACTCCTACGCACGGTTGGCTCGCCGAGCTGTGGGGCCTTCAAGAACAGCCGACTGCCGGGCACGGCGGCAAGCACTCGCGACCACAGCAACACCACACCATCGTTCATCTTCGTCAGGTTGTTGAAGCAACCAAACGTGACCTGCCCGGTCGCCAACGCCGGTAGCGCGGCGACCGCAACGGCCAAAGGTGGCGGCGTGAAGCACAACCGCGTCTCGGGCATCCGCCAGATGTGCTCGGTGAAGGCCCCTTCTTCGCTCGGTGGCAACGACCACGCATCGGCGAGCAGATGGTCGATGGCCGCTACGCCGGTGGTTGCGAAGTAGCCCAACCACGTGACCTGCACCGGCGCGGGCCGGAACGCAAATACCGGCAGGCGATTGTCCGCCGTGTGCCCGGCCAGGTCGATCAACACGTCGATGCGGTCGTCGCGGATCTTCTGCGCGAGCGCCGCATCCTCGAGCGTCGCAGTCGAGCACCAACCGCGGCAACACTTCTGCAGCGCTTCGCTCACCGTGTCGGCATAGGTGCGCTGCGCATACGCAAAGAACTCGAGCTGCCCCTCCGCCTGCGAAGCCAGCGCCGCGAGCACACTCTCCAAGAAGTAGCCGACCGGATGCTGCCCGAGGTCGGGCGACACGAGGCCAATGCGCAGGCATCGCTCCGGCTCCGGCGAATTGCTCCACGCCGTGCCGGGGCGCGCGCGCTGCGCCACCTGTTCGCCAAAACGCCGCGCTTCGGCCAACATCGACTCGGCCGAACCCTCGAGCCGGAAGTTGTGCAGGAAGAGCAAACAACTGTGGGCCCGCGTGTAGTCCGGTTTGATCTGCAGCGCGCGACGCACATGGGCTTCGGCCTCGGCGACCTGCCCTAGCTTCGACAGCGAATCGCCCAAGCCCCCGTGCGCCTCGGCCAGGTCGGGCTGCAATCGCAAGGCGCGCCGGTAACACTCCGTTGCCTCGACCGTGCGCCCCTGGTAGCCGAGCGCGTTGCCGAGGTTCGTATAGGCGCTGGCAAACGTGGGCTTGATGCTGAGCGCGCGGCGAAAACACTCTTCGGCCTCTTCGTAGCGGCCGTGATGCGCGAGTGCAGAACCAAGATTGCTCTGCACATCGGCATCCCTGGGCAGATACCGCGCGGCCTTCTGGAACGCCGTGAGACTGTCCTTGCCTTGCATGCCAAGCGAAGCACCCAGCACGTTCCAGACAAATCCCGATTCCGGGTACTGCGCGAGCATCAAGCGCGCGCGGCTTTCGACGCGTGCCAGCTCTCCGGCATGGAACAGGCTCGCGAGCTGGTTGCATTCGGCAGGGCTCGGGCCCGCGGCGGGAAGCGCAGCTCGCGGTGCCGCGGCCTCGGTTTTGGCCTGACAGCACTTCTTGTACTTCGCGCCACTACCGCAAGGGCATGGATCGTTCCGACCGGGGGTCATGCGCGAACTCCCTGGCTCCGGACCCGATTGGTGCCCTTCGCCGGCCGGGAACACGAGGCAGAAACAGGATCGACGGCGGTCGGTGGCGGCGTAGTGCGGTGCATCCCCACGGCACGATCCCCGCTGCGGGTTGTCGCGTCAACCTTCGCACCAGACGACCGGCGCCCGCCCGCCCCACCCGCCAACTTCGCGAAACGGCCGTTTGCCTGTTCGCTCGCACCCCGAAGTGGTTCTGGGCTTCTCGCTGCTGTCGCAGCCCCAAACCCTATGCCCATGAAGCCCCACATCCCGTTCCTTGCCTGTCTGGTTGCCGTGGCGGCGACTGCACAGGATCCCGCGAAAGTGCCCGCCCCGCCGACCACAAACGCTGACATCAAGGTCACGCCGGCGCCGACGCAGAAGGTCGACCGTCCCGCAGAGACGCCGGGCGGTTCGTCGACTCTGACGGTCCCGCAAAAGACCGTTGGAACTGGCACCAATCCTTCACCCGTGCCACCTCTGCCCCGGGGCATCCTGCACGACGAAGTGGACGGGCGCCTGTGGGCCATCGGTGGCACCTACAAGGCCAGTTTCGGTGCCGAAGGTGCCACCTTCCTGCCCTACTTCGCGGACGCCGAGCGCAATCACCCGATGCTGTTCTCGGTGCGCGCGGCCCGCGTCGCCGAGCAGGACCTGCTCGTGCAGCAAGCTTCGCCGACCAGGAACGGCGAGGTGGTGTCGTTTGACCACGGTGGCCTGCGCGCGGTGTACGAACTGCGCCAGTCCGGCGTCGAGCAGATGTTCTGGTTCGACTCGCTGCCGGCGCGCGGCGAACTGCACGTGGACGTGGCGCTCGCGACGGACCTGCAAGCCACGCGCGATGGAGAAGGATACGTCTTCGATGATGCTCGCGGTCAGGTGACCTACTCCGGCGCCGTGGCCATCGACGCCGACGGCAATCGCCTGGCGATCCCCACCGAACTCGCCAACGGCGTGCTGCACTTCCGGGTGCCGGCGGCCTTCGTCGAGCAGGCTACGTTGCCGCTCTGCATCGACCCGCTGCTCGGCAACACGCAGAACGTCTACACGACCGCGAACACCCGCCCAGCCTGGCAATCCGACATCGCGTATGAGCCGAGCTACGGCGAATACATGATCGTCTACGAACGCCAGTGGAGCTTGACCGATCGCGACGTCTACGCGACGCGCTACACCTTCGATCTGGCCACTGGCACCGCGCAGGTCCTGGACGGCTCCACGATCGACTGGAGCCAGCCCCGGGTGGCCGCAAACAACGCCGCCGATCGATTCCTCATGGTGGCCAAGATCAGCAACGGCAACGTCTCGCCCTACTGGATCGGCGGGCGCATGGTCGACGCCAGCACCGGCGCGCTCGGTACGCCATTCGACATCGAACGTGCCGGCGCACCTGGCAACTTCATCGGCGACAAGATCAACCCGGACGTCGGCGGCGACATGGATTACCAGGCGCCGAGCTACTTCACGGTCGTCTGGGAGCGCGTCGCCAGCGCCAGCGACCATGACGTGCACAGTAAACAGGTCACGGTGGCGGGCGCCGTGCGCACGACTACACCGATCCTCATCGAGAACTCTACGACGTTCGAGAGCTTCCCGCGCATCAGCAAGACCAACGGCATCCCGCCCTACGCGGCGATGGCCTGGGGCATCGTCTGGGAAACCCGCTATTCGGCAACCGACCAGGACCTCTACGGTGCCACGATGCGCTGGGACGGCACGGTCACCGTGGCCAGCCACTCGATCGACACCGGCACCTACAACTCGTGGCGGCCGACGGTGAGCTCGCCCACCGACGGTTCCGGCAGCCGCTACAACCTCGTCACCTTCGAAGTCGACAGCGCCGGGCCCGGCACCACGGACATTCGTGGCAATCTGTTGGACCAGAGTGGTGCCTACCAAGGCAGCTGGGACCTGTCGCAGAACGTGAACGGTGCGTGGCCGCAGTACGCCCCCACGGTCGACAGCGACGGTGCGCGCTTCGTCGTCGGCTGGACGCAGATCTACGGTGGCTCGGGAACGGACGCCGACACGGTATTGACGACGTTTGGCTTCAATCCAGTCGCCGGGCTCACGCTGCAGGATTCCGCCTACCCGGGTTACAGCACGGACGCGGAATACGACCTGTCGATCACCTGCACGCACGCCGCGGGCAGCGGTGCCGGGCGTTATGGCGCCTGCTGGACGCGCGCGCAGATCGCCGCGCCCAACGACTACTCGATCGAGGCCCGCCTCTACGACGGCATGTCTTCGCAAGGTGGCCTGTCGACACGGGCCACGGGTTGCGGCACCGATGCCGACTACCAGACCTTCGGCGCCCCGTTGCTGGGCGGCTGGGTGCACCTGTCCCAGTATGCAACGGCTGGTCTGCGCGGTTACGTGTTCGGCTTCCCGACCAGTGTCCCGGTCAGCGGTTGCGCGGGTTGCACGATCGGGGTGACCGGCAACTCGACGCTCGGCTCCGAGATGCAGATCGAGATCCCAGCCGATTCGAGTTTCCTCGGCATGCAGCTCGCCTGCCAGGGCTTCAGCTTCGCCAGTGGCAACTGCTTTGGCACGGTGTCGCTCAGCAACACGCTCGACCTCGTGCTGCGCTAGGAACGGGTTTCTGGAGGTGGTGCAGCGAGTGGTTCGCTACCCCTTCGCCGCCGCGCGCCACGCGCGACAAAGGTCCTTCGCCGCACCTTCCCACTGCGGAAAGTGAAACGAGAACCCGCTGTCGAGCAGCCGCTGCGGCACGACGCGCCGACTCTTCAAGACCAGCTCCGTCTCGGTACGCATCACAAATGCGCCGACCTCGAGCATCCAGCACATCGCCGGCAGTCCGAGGCGCGTGCCCCACGCCTGCCGCAACAAACGCAGGAACTCGGCAAACGGCAAGGGCTCCGGCGCGGCGAGATTCACGGGTCCCGCCAGTTCTTCGTGCTCGAGCAGCCACTGCACGGCGCGCACGAAGTCCTCACCGTGCAGCCACGACACGTACTGGCGACCATCGCCGGGCGTGCCGCCCAGGCCAAAACGAACGAGTCGCAGCAGCACATCGAAGATGCCGCCGCGGTCGGCACTCATCGTCATCGCCGAACGCAGCAAGACGAGGCGCGTACGCGGCAAGGGCACGGCCTGCGCAGCTGCTTCCCAGGCTTTCGCGACACCGATCGAGAAATTCCAGGTTTCAGGCACGCCGGGTTCGTCCCCGCCGATGCGTCCCGTGCCTTCGTCGTTGGCGGCATCGTAACGATGCGCGTAGATCGTCGCCGTGCTGGCCTGCAACCAAACCTTCGGTGGGTGCTTCGCGGCGGCGATCGCCGTACCGATAGCGCGCGTCGAGAGTACGCGCGAATCGAGGATCAACTGGCGATTGGCCGTCGTGTAGCGGCAATCGACCGAACGGCCCGCGAGCCCGACCACGACGTCGGCGCCGTCGATCTCGCGACTCCATGCGCCTTGGTTGTGCGCATCCCAGGCCACGGTGCGCCACGGCACCTGACGAGGCGCGCGGCCGACTTCGACAACCTCATGGCCACCGGCGTGGAACGAACGCGCAAGCAGGGTGCCAACCTGCCCAGAACCGCCGGGAATCACGATCTTCATGGCATGCACCTTGCGACACGCAACGCCGGCCTCAGGTCACGAATCGCCCGAGCGACGCCGCCACAGCAACAAAGCCAGTAGCCCCACGGCCAGCAGGATGGCACTGCCGGGCTCTGGCACTGGCCAACTGCCGATCGGCAAGTCGGGCTCGCGGCCGAGTGCAGCACCGGGAGGTTGTTCTTGAACTCGGTTGCTCTCCGCGCGGATCGTCGCTTGCTGCGGCTGGGCGGCGCCACTACCGACGATCCAACCCAACCAGTTGGACGCGATAGTAACCGGTGCCGGCCTTGCGTGTGAAGCGAAGGCTGAGGGCGGCCCGAGACCACTTACCATCGACCGGGATCGCGTGCTTGAGCTCGTAGACCTCGCCCGACTGGAGCACATCCATCAGAGGATTGGCCGACTTGGCCTGATCGTCCGGCGTCGTTACCTCGCCGCTCGCAAGCTCCAACAACTCAGCCTCGAACCGGCGACGCGTCCATCGAGTCCCATCGAGTCGGCTCCGAATCGACACCTTGCTCGGTCAGCGGCGTCCAGCAGCAGCAAACCGCACGAGGCGAGCCCACACGCTGGCCATCAGGTCGGGATTCGGGTCACGCCATCGCCAGGTCTCGTCACTGCCAACCCACACCGTGCGGCCCGCCCCGACCTCCATGCTGGCAAGAACCGGCTGCCTGTGCGTGACATCGACAGCAATCACCCTGGCCGAGGGTGCAAGACCGACGACTGGCCTATGGCTGATCGGCGCGAGCGCTGCGAACGTGGCAGCCGGTGCCTCTCCCGCCAGAGTGCCGGCAAAGTCGATCGGTGCATCATCAGCAAGGCACAAACTCGTAGGGCCGGCACTGCTGGTCGACGTCGCCAACTGCACGGGCAGAAGCGCCGCAATCTCCGGGCGCTGCCAGCGCATCGAAGACTCCGGGCCGCATTCGAATATGACTCCGCCACCGGCACGCACGAAGGCCGAGAGCGCATGCCACCATGCGGAGGAGGTCGCGTCATCGCCGGGCACGGCGAAGTCACCACAGATGACAACGTCGTAGGCCGCAAGCTCTGCCGCAGAAGCGGGGAATGGTACGCGCGCCGCAGCGACCTCGCTACCCACGAGGCAGGACGACACCGACAACTCAGCATCATGGCGAAGCGAAGCGGACAAGTACCGCCACGACCACGTTGGCTGATCGTCGACAACCAAGACTCTCGGCGACGTAAGCGGTGTACTGCATGCAGCCAGCAAAGTGCCAAATGCCAGCATGCATTTGCACGTCCTAGACTTCGTCGTCGTCATCGCGCCTCCCAGTTCACAAGTCTGCCCAACGTCTTTGCCGCTGAGGCGCGAGCCGCGTGCGAGGGCTTCAGCTCTCGCGGTTGCTTGCCTCGCGGCTCGCCGCCTCCTGCGGCTTGTTGGACGGCACGATACCGCGCCAACGATCTCGCTGTTGAACTCGTCCATGGATCATCGAGCCCAAGACCCCGAGGATGAAGTTGGCGAACCCAGCGATGGGCGCGATTTGGTAGCACCCTGCTGAGAGCATGCCAACCACGAACTCGGTATCAGCGGTGCAGAAGCCGAAGAACACGGACAACATCAGGACGGTGCCAGCAGCGATGAACAAGACTGCGATGGCGCCTCCGCAAGCAAGCCCAACCACGACGTGCTTGAGAACTGGTGCCATGCCCGTCCAACGTCTTTGACCTTGAGCCGCGAGCGCCGCTGCGGCGCTCGCCGGCTCCAAGGTCTTGTTGGACGGTCTCCGAGGCTAATCGATGAAGCAACGGAAGGCGACCAGGACGCGATCCTCACCGTCGA
This sequence comes from Planctomycetota bacterium, assembly GCA_020851075.1. Classification (GTDB taxonomy): domain Bacteria; phylum Planctomycetota; class UBA1135; order UBA1135; family UBA2386; genus JADZDL01. Next base: position 10,396 of record JADZDL010000235.1, read on the forward strand.
GGAAGACGTAGTCCGTGAAGATGCCCATTGCTCCCAGTGACGACCCGCGCGTCAAGCGTGGCACCTCGCCGTACCGACAGCGCACAACATTGCCGTGTTGCGAACGAGCTCGGGCGAGTGCCAGCGCCGCGAACGCATCGGGGGCCGGCTCGGTCAACGTCCAGTTGGCAAAGCTGCTGAAAGCGTCGCGCGGCTCGGTCCAACGCGAGCCAGGCGGGTATCGCTCGCTCAGCGTCGAACGGTACGCTGACTCCTGCGCACTGAAACGGTCGGACGCCGTCGAGCAAGCGACTGCAGCGCACACAATCAGGATTGGCAACTTGTGGTGCTGCATCGCGTGCGCACAGGTCGATCCGTCCAACGTCTTTGCCCATCAGGCGCGAGCGGCACGGTCGGATGCTCTTGAACCTCGGTTGCTCTTGCGTGCCGATCGTCGCTTGCTTGGGCTTGTTGGGCAGCGCGGATCATGTCCCACATCGCGGGGGAAGCGAGCATCAATTCTGAGGCGCGGGCGTCCACTGCCCGGGACCAAAGACAAGCACCTCCGATCTCTTGTGCGCGCCGAGGAGCGTGTAATGCCGCACGATGAGCCACCGAGTGTCACCAACACTCCACTCAGCGGCCATGGAGCTCACACCAAACTCGCCAGACGCCACCGATGGCAAGAAGTCCGCGTCGAATCGCTGCCCCGCGGAGAACAGAGGGCGCTTGCCGTCGACCTCGAGGACACGCAGGCCCAAGCGGCGCCCATCCTCGTCCGGCGGACTGATCGAGCACGACTCAATGCGGCAGCGATAGAGCTGCAAGACCTTGCCCGCGAAGGTGGGCTTGGCAGTGTCTTGCTGGCAGGCACGGTCGATCAGGTTGCGGTAGTCACCTGGCCACGAGCCGAGTCGATGCAACTGCCCGCCACCGGTGCCCGCGCAACAGGCAAGAGTCGCCAGCAACACTGCGACGCCGGGGTAAGGTCTCATGAAATGCGAAGGGCGGCTGCCCAACGGTTGTGCCCTTGAGCCGCGAGCGCCGCTGCGGCGCTCGCCGGCTCCAAGGGCTTGTTGGGCAGCGTAGCACAAAGCCAGGGCGTCACGCGGCGCTCATGCATCGAGGTCGCCGGCCCACGAAGTCCGCGCAGTAGCTCACTCAGTCGAGCCACCACGACCCAACGAGTCCTGGATCAGATCGAAGGAGCACGAGCGCACCGATCCACAGCCCGACGATGCCGACTATGCGCAGACTCAAACGAAGCCCCGGACTGGAATGCGCGCAGAAGTACGCGGTGTTCAGAGCCGCGGCGACAAGGGCCATGGGCACGCAGCCGATCAGGGCCAGGCCCACGATGTCATGCAGCCAGCTCGCGCCGACGATATACTTGGGATCGTCCAGCGATGGCCTCGGTTGGCGGCCGAGGATCCACCACGAAAGGAGCCACTGACCGTATAGCGCCCCGAGCGCGAACAACGGATAGACCGCCGTAATGTTGGCGAAGAACACGAGCGCGCGCGACGCTCGGGATTCACCGCGAATCTTGCACGCCAACGCCTGCACCATGCGACAACATCTCGAAGGACGCCTGGACTCAGTGGGATGGGTTAGAGGAGCAGAGCGGCTGCCCAACGGTTGAGCCGCTCAGCAGCGCGCCGCTTGGGGCGCGCCTGCTGCTGCGGCAAGTTAGCCAGGGTAATCACACTGGCACTCGAGGCCAAGAGCCTTAAGGCGAGCCAGGACAGACGGGTCGCATCCGGAGTAGCGGAGTGACGCACAGCACGCGCTGCGCATCGCACGAATTGCATCGTCCACATCTGCCACCGACTGCGGCTGTCGCGCGAAGTAGCAATGTGATCCTCCCGGGCTTGCCTCATCCTCGTGGAATCCCATGAGCGTTGGAGCCACGTGCGCAGGCTGCAAGCAGGCGATGCACTCTCCATCCGCGACGTAGAAGTCGCCAGGGGCATTCAAGCGGTACTGCGGACGCATGGCCCCCTCTGGCTAACGTCTCAGCCGCTCAGCGGCGGCGGCTTGGCGCCGGCCGCTGCAGCGGCCAGTTGGGCAGCTCGCGACCGTCGACTCGCGGTCACAGGAACAGGTCTCTACCGGCACGCGCCACTCACTCGATCACCGTGACGCTCTCGGCGCGCACTTGGTAGATGTCGACGCAGTACCCGTCCATCACGGTTGCTCCGACACTGAAGAGGCCGATGACCTTCACGCGATGTTGCAGAGTCTCCATTGCTGGCTTCTCTGGCAAGGCGACGTGCACGATCTGGTTGATCTCAGGTCCCTGGCAGGGAACGAACTGCTTCAACGACTCCACGAGCAGCGCCTCGACGCCCTCGATCGGTAGCAGGTGGCCGACCATCTCGACCCTCTGGCCCGCAAAGCGCTTGATACTCTCGGGCATGCCTTTCACTCCGTCGGTGTAGGGCCACCCTCCGAGGTCTGCAAATGTCAGGGGCACGGCGGCTCGCGTTGCGTGCGTCCCCTCAGGGTTCGCGCCGGTCGGGGTATCTCCGACTCCCTTCGCACCGCCGCATGCTGCCAGCACGAGAAGGGGAACGACCCTGGCCCGACTCCACCGGGAGGGAACCGCCCCTCGTCGGCCGGAGTCAACCGCGCCAGCCAGCATCGAACTGGATTGTTCACGGCCCATTTGGAGAACCATCAGGGGCAGGGTCCAGGCTGTCAACGCCCAGACAGCCTGCCCAACGTCTTTGCCGCTGAGCCGTGATCGCCGCTGCGGCGATCACCGGCTCCTGCGGCTTGTTGGCCAGCCTACTTCCCTGAGGTGTGATCGCCAAGCCAGCGGCAGATTCGGGCAGTGCCAACGGCCAGACTCGCACCCAAAGCGACCCGGAGGATCGGTCCCAGGACGATCGGCAAGTCGGAGCTGCCGGGGTGAGGCCCAGCAAGGCTGAGCATTGGCAGTGTCACGATGCCCTCCGCCAGCAGGAACACGCCAAGAAGACGAACTCCTACGAATACCCAGTCGTTCCTGTTCATGGCATTGAGAGGTCTGGCCAACTTTGTATTCGGCAAAACCGCGTAACACCGCGCACGCAGCCTGCCCACCTCATCAATCCTACCGCATTGCTCCCACTCGCCAACAACCCCACCCAAACAACCAACTTCCGCCGCCCGAAAACAACCCACCCAGCCAAAACCCAGACCGGCCTAACCACGCACCCCACCCGCCGCCCCACCCCCCAAAACAACCAGGGCCAGCAGCAGCGCTCTCGCACCGCCCTGGCCCTTGCTCGCTGACCGCAAATCGCGGCAGCCTCGCCAACCCAAACCTATCGCGCTTCGACGCCCTTGTAGGTGCGCGGCAGCGAACCCATGTAGATCTGGCGCGGGCGCGTGATGCGCGCTTCGGCGTCGCCTTGATACTCGAGCCACTGCGCGATCCAGCCCGGCATGCGGCCGATGGCGAAGAACACGGTGAAGAGCTCGACGGGGATGCCGAGGGCCTTGTAGATGATGCCCGAGTAGAAGTCGACGTTCGGGTAGAGCTTGCGCTCGATGAAGTAGCTGTCGCTGAGCGCGATCTGCTCGAGTTCGAGCGCGATGTCGAGCAGCGGGTCCTTCTTGCCGAGTTGGCCGAGAACGTCGTAGCACGCCGCCTTGAGGATCAAGGCGCGCGGGTCGTAGTTCTTGTAGACGCGGTGGCCAAAGCCCATCAGGCGGACGCCGCTGTCCTTCTTCTTCGCGAGATCCATGAACTCGCGCGCGGTGCGCTTGCCGTCGCGGATCGACATCAGCATCTCGATCACGGCCTGGTTGGCGCCGCC